>JAYVLW010000497.1:0-16178 GCA_043759315.1 Myxococcales bacterium | reverse complement strand
GATGTCGACGGGCAGCTACTTCGTCGTCGAGACCATGGGTCGCAAGGCGGGCTGGCTATCGTACGGCGTGGCGATCGCGGGCGAGGCAACGCTGGTGCTGGCGGTCGAGGACATCGAAGGCGATCTCGCGATCAAGAACAAGAAGGGCGAGCTCCAGCTCTCCATGGATGCGCTGGTCGATCGGATCATCGACGTGATGATCGCGCGCGAGAAGCGCGGCAAGCACTACGGCACGGTGGTCCTCGCCGAAGGCCTCTCGGAGATGCTGCCCGAGGAACAGATCAAGGACCTGCCGCGCGACGAGCACGGTCACCTCTCGCTCGCGCGCATGGACCTCGGCAAGCTGGTCGCGATCCTCGTGGCGCGCCGCTACGAAGAGCGCACGAAGCGCAAGAAGAAGATCACCGGCCTGCAGCTCGGATACGAGTCGCGCTGTGCACCGCCGCACGCTTTCGACGTGATGCTAGGCAGCCAGCTCGGCATCGGGGCATACCGCGCGCTCGTCGAGGAGAACCTCGATGGGTTCCTGGTCTCCGTCGAGGGCCAGCTCGATCTCCTGTACGTACCGTTCTCCGAGCTGGTCAACCCGACCACGCTGAAGACCGAGGTGCGGTTCATCAAGAGCGGCAGCGACTACCACCGGCTCGCGCGGTTCCTCGAGACCCGCACCGACAAGATCGTCGATTGGGCGCCGGGCCGCCGTCCCGAGCGGTAGACTGGATGCATGCGGTTCGTCGTCGCGCTCGCGCTGCTCGTCGGATGTGACGGCAGCGTCGGCGGCGGGATGCTGGACGGAGCAGGTCCCGACGCAACGCCGCCGATCGCTGCCGGCTGTGTCGCGGATGTCTCGACCGGCGATCACGTGTACGCGTGCGGCGGGCTGATGGTCGACGTGCGGATCCCGGCCGCGTGTCAGGCGCCGGGCTGCGGCCTGATCCTCGAGCTCCACGGCGATACCGGCACCGGTCTGCTGATGGACGCGCACACGAAGCTCCGCGATCTCGGCGCACAGCACGACTACATCGTGGTCGCGCCGACCGGCCCGCCCTACGGCGGCGGCCTTCCGGGGTCGACGTGGCACGACACCAACGATGCAGCGCTGATCGCTCTCGTGTCCCAGGTGAAGACCGTGTTCCGCGTCGACGACAGGAAGCTCCACGTCACCGGCTTCTCGCGGGGTGGCTTCGTGACGTGGCGCCTGCTCTGCGATCACGCGGATCTGTTCGCATCGGCAGCGCCCGCGGGCGCTGGCAACGGCGCGGGCTTCGGCGAGACCACTTGCTTCGAGCAGGGCCGCGCGCCGTCGCGAAAGCTGCCGATCCTGTTCCTGATGGGACGGACCGACGTCTCGGTCGGCTACGCGGCGATGAAGACGATCCGCGACGGTGCGATCGCGAACTACGCGGCGACCGGGCCCGCGGTGCTCGTCACCGACCCGGGCTACACGCACAACCGGTGGAGCGGGCCGAACGGCGAGGTGATCGAGACCCTCGATCACGCCTACGAGACCGTGACGCCGGGGCCATGGTCATCGGCGCGCGGGCATTGCATCCCCGGAAGCACGATGGACCCACAAGCGCCGCAGTACGCGATCCCGTGCAAGCTCCCGAACGCGTTCGTGTGGGGCGAGAAGGTCATCGACTTCTTCGTGGCGCACCCGCGATCGTGACCAACGCAGGCGCTGGCGTCCCCGATGACGCTGTCGCTGCTGCCGTCGAGCCGCATTTCGCTGATCATGGTTGCGGGCAGAACGTATCGATCACCGGAGGACCGCTGACGTACCGTGCCTTGCACGCCGCGAGCTCGCGCCCGCACTGCTGCTCCGTGCACACAGGATCGGTGCAGCCCTTGATCGTGGCGCAGTTCGAGACCGCGCGGGCGCCGGCCACTTCGCGCGACACTCCGCACTGTTCGCAGCGCAGCATGCACTCTTCGACCAGCGGCACGCAGCGTGCGTAACAAGCGAGCGTCTCCTCGCAGGTAGGAGGCGCGTCGATGCGTCGCTCCGCGGTGAAGTAGCCTGGTACCACCACCGGCTTCGGATGGCAGGCGAGGGGCAGCAGCAGCACTGCCACCGAGGTCATGATGACGGCGAGCTGCCGGGCCAGGCTCCACCGTGGTTGTGGCTGCATCGTCAGGCCCCGACTCTACGTCCCGCCACCGTGTCGGTTCAGGAGCCGCTGCACGAATCGGCGCCGTCGCCGTAGCCGCTCGAGTACCCCGACGAGTAGCCCGCGTCGTAGCCGGGGTCGTATCCATCGGCGGCGCCGTTATCGTAGCCGGCGCCGTAGCTCCCGGCGAAGCAGCGATCGAACACGCTCCCGTAGCCGGAGTCGTAGCCATCCGCGTACCCCGCGTCGAGGCCGGCGTCGTAGCCGTCGGCATCGCCGGCCGTCCGTCCGCGGAGGAACGCGGGCAGGTACGTCGCCCGGTAGCCGGCCTGGTACTCGGGGTTGTCGCGCTTGCCATCGGCGAGGCCGCGCGGCTCCGCGGTGGAATCGAACTGCGCGTCGTAGCCGCGGCGGAAGCAGGTGCGCAGATCCTTCGGATCGACGTCGCTGTTCGCGGGCGGGGCACCGATGCGCTCGCTCGTACAGGTCGAGCTGCCGTCGGTGTAGCCCGCGCCGTAGCCATCGTCGTAGCCATCGGCCTGCCCGGCGGACGATCCAGCAGCGTAGCCGTCGGCATCGCCGGCCGCGTAGCCGGCGGCGGCACCGGAGCTGCACGCGTTGGGATCCGCCGCCCCGGCGGCCACGCCCTCGTTGTACGCGTCGGCGTAACCGTCGTCGAAGCCGACCGCGTAGCCGTCGCGATAGCCGTTGGTGTACCCGTCGGCGTCGCCATCGCGTTCGCCGTCGGGCCGGGTCAGAGAGCGACCTCGGGCGTAGCCCATGTCGTAGTTCGCCTTGTTCGCGACCTCCGCATCGTGCTCGCCGTCGCGAAGTGAGGCTTCGAGATCGCCGCCATCGGTGCAATCGAGCTCGGAGCAGCCCGGCGCGAGCGCGAGCACGACGGCAAGGATCAGGGCGAGACGCATTCAGGGACTGCACGAGCAAGCAGCGTTCCCAGGCGATCGCCGATAACTCCGCGGACCCTCGTCGCGGAGTGTGGCGCGGCGACGACACGTCCTGCGAGAACTGCAGAACGGGCTATGGTGCCTGTATGTGCCGGAACATCCGACCACTGTTCAACTTCGAACCGCCGGCCACCGACGAGGAGGTCGTCTCGGCCGCCCTCCAGTACGTCCGGAAGATCAGTGGGACGCGCAAGCCGAGCACCTCGAACCTCGAGGCGTTCGACCGCGCGGTCGCGAACATCGCGAAAGCGACGCGCGAGCTCGTCGACACCCTGGAGACGAAGGAGCCGCCGAAGAACCGCGAGACCGAGGCGGCGAAGGCGCGCCAGAAGAACGCGCTGCGGTTCGGTTAGGGAGCAGACAGCGCGGACTTCACGAGGTCGTCGAACTTCGTGCGCTGCTCGGGCGTGAGGACAAGGCGACACTTCTCGAAGCGCGGGAGGTTGTTCGCGCTGTCGACGTGGCAGTGGATCGCGGCAGGTGGCCACGCGCCCGTCATGCAGCTGTCGACGTACGCCTTCTGCAGCGCGGGCACGAGCTTCTCGAACATCGGTTGCGTCGCGGCGCGCTGATCCGCCGGCATCGCTTCGAGGTTGGTCGTCATGTACGTGGCGACGGCAGCAGCGAGCGTGCTGCACTCGATCGGGCTCGTATCGAGCGCCGTGGGCGGTTCGGACGCGCGCTGGTCGCCGCCGAGCGTGGACACGCCGGCCGCGACCAGCTTCTCGATCTGCGGACCCGTCGCGGTGAAGTCGGCGAACAGCATGCTGCCCTTCGGCTCGAGGCGACCGGTCCCGGCCTCGGCCTTGGTCAGGAAGTCGACGATCGCCTTCGCGCGCGCCTGATCGAGGGCGGCGAGCTCCGCGGTCGGCGACACCACCTTCGCGCGAATCACGAGCGGATCGCCGAGCTCGGCAGTGCCGGTGACGGTGCGCTCGGGCGACTCGACACGGATCGCGAGCGGTTGCGCCTGATCGAGCTCGACCCACCAGGCAGGTGCCGCGCCGCCGCCGCTCGCCACCTCGGTCCTCCACGCGCCGGCCTCGACGCCCGCCGATCCGCGCGAGACGATCACGAGATCTCCGTTCGCGAGGAGCGCACCCGAGGCGACGGTCTTGGCGTCGATGGTGATCCCGAAGCGCTCGCCATCCGGCACGATCGCGAGCCTGGGCAGCGTGGTGCCGAGCTTCGCCGGGCACGCCGCGACCTTGTCCTTCGGCAGGCCGCTGAACACGAGCGTCATATCGCCCTGCCGTCGCGCGAGCACGAACGAGCTTGCCTCGCCGAGCAGATCGAGCCCGCACGCCGTCTTCACCGCCGCGACAGGGCCGGCGATGGGACGAAACGCCGCCTCGGATGCTCTCGGCCAGCCCGACCAGGTCTTCGCCCGCGCGATGTCCACGCGCAGCGCGGTCTCGGCCGTGGCGGGCAAGAAGCGAAGCGCGGCCGATGCCTCCGGTGCGGACTTCTTGCATCCCCCCGCGAACATCAATGCCACGAGGCTGTACAGCGGCAGCGTGCGAACCATCGCGCATACTCTACCTGATGGCCGGTCCCATCCTCGTCGTATCGCCGCACCTCGATGACGCCGTGCTCTCGCTCGGCGGAACCATCGCGGCGTGGACCGGTGCCGGGACGCGCGTCGTGATCGCGAGCGTCTACACGACGGGCCCGGCGCTCGACTCGATCGCTCCGGGCATGCGCAAGTTCGCGAACTACGGCGCGCGATGTGCCGAGGATGACGCTGCTGCCAACATCGTTGGCGCTTCCGTGCAGCGGCTCGGCCAGATCGAGCGCGCGTTCCGGCCACCCTTCCTCACCGGCTGGTCGTTCTTCACGACGCCCGCCGAACGTGCTGGCTTCACCGGCCTCGCGGCGGTCACCCGCGCCTTCGAGCCGCTCGCCGCACTCGACCCCGCGCAGATCATCGTGCCCCTCGGCATCGGCAATCACATCGATCATGTCGAAGCATTGCTCGCCGCGACCGACTGGGCGATCGCGCGCGGCTGGCTGAGCCGCGTGCGCTTCTACGAGGACTTCTACGCGCTGTCGCTCGCGCTGCGGAGCCGGCACTTCGTGACGCGCCGCTCGGCCCACCACCGCGCATGGCAATCGCCCCTGCTGCGCGCGCGTCGGCTCGGGGTCATCCTCAAGACGATCGCCACCCGGATCGGAGGTCCACCGATCGAGACGTTCCTCGATCCGCGTCTCACCACGGCCGAGTGGGCGAGCGAGGTGACCGTGCTCGGCGCCCACGAACGGACACAGCTCGCGGCGATCGAGTGTTATGCATCGCAGACCCGCGCCTTCGGCGGTCTTGCCGGCATCGACCGCGCGCTCCGGACGTACCACCGTCTGGTCGGTGGCGAGCCACTCTGGCGCGCTCGCTAGGGAGGGCGGGAAGGACCGCGCCGCAGCAGCGCGGCCGTCGCCAGCAGCCCGAGCAGCCCGAGTCCCACGCCGGTGAGCGGTGCTGCCTCGATGCCGATCCACGTGATCACCGCGGCACCGACGAACGCCGACCCCACCATCGCGAGCGTCACCAGCAGCTCGTCGAACGCCGCGAGTCGTCCGATCACGTCGTCGGTCGAATGTCGCTGGAGCGCGACGTGCGCGAGCACCCAGTTCGACCCGGTGCCGATGCCCCACACGAAACACAGCGCGACCAGCGGTCCGGCGCCGCGCACGACTCCGAGCGCAGCGATCCCGGTCAGCGCGAGCGCAACCGAGATCATCTGCAGCACCCGCTCGTCGATACCTCGGCGCGCGAGGCGCGCCGCGATCGGCGGACCGATGCCCGTTCCCGCGCCGCGCACCGCCTGCAGCACACCGAAGCTGAGCGCCGCCGCGCCGAACGGATGGGTCGTCGCGCCGATCCAGTTGAGCGAGACCCACGCTGCACCGGCCGCGAGCCCGATCGGGGTCTTTCCGAGGACAGCACGGAGGAGCTGCCGATTCGCGCCGGCAACGCGCAGCGCGGCCATGGTGTCGCTCGGTGTGGCGCGCATGATCGCGCCGAGCGGCCGCCGCTTCGCCGGCGACGGCATCGCCGGCAGCATCGCGTGGACGCCTGCCGCGATCGCAAACGATCCGGCATCGAGGCCGAGCGCGATCGCCGGCCCGAGGAGCGCCGCCGCGCCACCGAGCGCCATGCCCGCGACGTAGGACACACTCCACGTCGCGGCGAGGATGCTGTTCGCGGTCAGCAGATCCTTGGGGCCCACGAGCCGCCGGATCGCGGCCGACTCTCCGGGCGGCACCAGCGACGTCACCCCGCTACGGACGAGGAGCAGCGGCACGATCGCGCCGAACACGCCGGCGATCGCGGACACCATCATGCCCATCGTCACCACGGCCGCGATCACGTCAGCGGCGATCAGGACGCGCCGCCGGTCCATGCCATCGACGATGGCGCCGGCGAACGGTGCGAGCACCGCGCCGGGCAGGGAGTGCGCCGCGAACACGAGGGCGAGGCCGAAGGCGCCATCGCCGCTCTGGAGCGCGAGCGCTGCCACGGCCACGAAGCTCAGCCAGTCGCCGACCAGTGAGATGCCGGCCGCCGTCCACAGTCGCCCGAACCCGGGGTTGCGGCGAAGAAACGACGTCACGTCGGTACGCTAAGCCAGCGCTGCCAGCACGTCATCACTTACGCCAACAGATTGGCCGACGGCTACCGGGCGCACTAACGCTGCTTGACGACGCGCGACCACATCATCATCAAGTTCCGAAGCACGGGGCCGTCGGGCGGGCGCGCGGCGGGTGGAAGCTCGAGCGCGAGGCCGTACTGGGCCATCTTGATGAACGGGTTGTTCCCCTCGTTCGTCTTCATCGGCACGCTCGGATCGGCCGGTCGGAAGCCGAAGTGCAGCGCGGTGGACTGCACCGGTACCGAGCGGAGGAATGCGATCAGCTGTTCGCCGGCGGCCTTCTGCGCGGGCGTGACCCACGGACCCTTCAGCAACACCACGGGGTGATCGCTCCAGATCGTCGTCGGCGGATAGTAGATATGCAGGCTGCCCCAGCGTCCCTGTGCGTTCTCGAGCTGGCTGACGGCGAGCGACTCGTAGACCAGCGCGATGTCGTACTTCGAAGGCCCGAACCGGATCATCTCGGTCATGAACGTGCCGGTCGACGACTCGAAGTGCGGCACCCCGGTCTCGGTCTCCTTCACGAAGTCCTGGAACTTCGGGTCGAGCATCTGCTCGATGGTGAGGTCGGTGGTGGTGCCGAAGAACTCCATTGCCATGAGCACGATGGCCTGAAGGCCGGAGTTCGACTTGTTCGGATCGGTATGGCCGAGCTTGACGAAGCCCCACGCGGGCTTTCCTCCGATCGCGGGCCAGCCCTTCGGCGAGGTCACGGCCTTGTGGATCGTCTTCCACGACAGCGTTCCACCCGATGCATCGAGCAGGACCTTCGCGCGGTCCTCCCAGACGGCGAACACGAGCGGCGTGAGGAGCAACGGCTGCGGTCCGGTCTCGCCCGTGGTCGGGAACAGCTCCGTCGAGGTCTTGGTCTGCCAGTCCGAGGCGAGGAGGTTCGCGACGAGAGAGTCCGCAGGGCTCCACAGCGTGGGCTTGTCGGTGCCGTCGAGGATCGCGCCGGCGGATTCGAGCGACCCCTTGCCGACAAGGTTCACCTTGATCGACGGGTTCGCCGTCCGGAACTGGGCGACCGCGGCCTCGAGCCACTCGCGCTTCTCGGTGGAGTACTCGAACGAGATCTCCACGGTGTCTGGGGGCGCGGGCTTCGCGGTGGCACTGCCGTCGGGTGTGGGCTTTGCGGACTCGGTGCCCTTGCCGCCGCGACCGACCGCGACGAACAGGATGACACCGACGGCGACAAGGAAGCCGATGACGATCGCGAGTTTCGGTTTCATGGGTGCACCTCCACGATGGCTTCGAGGGTCTGTTCGAACGAGCGCAGGTCGACGTTCATGCGTTCGAGCTCCGAGCCGACATCGCCGGTCAGGGCGTCCGAGGCTTGATCATCGAGCGCGCGCAGCCGCACGAGCTTCGCGGGGATCGACTGGAACGTCGAGGCGATCTTCGCGAGGTTCGCGATCGTGCGCTCCTGCGCCACGGAGATGTCCGCGATCGCCTTGCGACGCTCCTCGCCGGCGTTCGCGGCAAGCTCGTAGTCCCTCTTGACGCCCGGGTCGGTGGCGGCGCGCGCTCGCTTCGTGTGTTGCGCGACCTCGTTCGTCACCGCCGAGACATCGATGGTGCGCAGGTATGCGGCGATGTCCTCGGCGCGCAACGCGAGCGCGGCGCCGTGGCTCTCGAGCTCGTCGAGCGCGGCGATCGCCGTGCGCACGTTGCGCTGCACGCGCTCGGGGGTTGCCTTGACCACGCCGGCGATCTCGAGTCGCGAGGCGAGGATCGACTCCACGATGGTGCGCACGGTCGGATCCTTCAGTGTCTCCGGCTTCGGCAGCTTCGCCGGGGCGCCCCGGCCGAACAGGATCTTCTTGCGGAAGTCCGGGTTCGACACATCGGACGCGACGAGCGCCGCATACGCCACCCCACCGATCGCCGCGATCGGCCAGCTCGCGAGCGCGATGGCTCCGATCACCGCCCCGCCGAGCACGGACAGGTTCAGCGGGCCCGCCACCGCGCGCCCCATCACCTTGCTGACTCCAGATCGCTTCGACATCAGAAGAACGAGGCCAGGTCCCGGTAGATCTGGATGATCGAGTCCACGTTACCTTCGGAGAATGATCCGGCTCCGGCGGTGGCGAGCTGCTTCATCACGTCCCGGTTGGACTGCGCACCATACGCGATCGTGAAGATCGTCGCCTTGCGATTCTCGCCGCTGATCTTCGTCATGAGCTCGTCGAGCGTGATCGTCGATTGGTTATCGGCGCCATCGGTCATCACGACCGCCGCGCGGATGCGGTGGGACGAGGCCTTGCCCCGCGACGCGAGCAGCTCGTAGGCCTTCGCTGTCGCCGACAGCATCGCGGTCTCACCGCCGGCAGACACACCGTCGATCCGCGACTCGAGCTCTGCCATCGATGTGCCGACGGGCACCGGACCGAACGCCGGGTAGATGTTGTTGTCGAAGAACAGCAGCGACACCTCGTCGCGCGCGTCCAGCGTGTGGAGGAACGCCTTCGCGCCGCGCTTCGCCTCCTCGAGCGGCTTGCCGTTCATGCTCCCCGACTTGTCGAACACCACGATCACGTCGGCCGGCTTCTTGGTCTTGCGCCAGGTCGCGAGCAGCCCGTCGAGCGTGGCGCCATCGGGGACCTCGAGCAGCGTCTGCGGCTGCTGCGCATCCACGCCGTGCGCGACATCGACCGGTGCGCCGATCTTGATCGACGGGTCGACCGGGCGGAACCCGAGGGCGAGCGCGCGCTCCTGCTGCGGCTTCGCCTTCAGGAACGCGAGGAACTTCGCCGAGGCATCGCGCTGCGCCGGCGTCACCCACGGTGCATCGAGCACGCTGTACGGGTGATCCGACCAGAACGTGCCCTCGACCGGATAGATCGCCACCAGCGGGAGCGGCGGTGACTTCGCGTACGACTCGATGACCAGGTTCTCGTAGAGCACGGCGGCCGAGAGGTAGCTCGTGCCGCGCTCGACCATCTTGTCTGCGAAGAACCCCGTGGACTTGCCGTAGTGGACGATCGAGTCCTCGACCTGCGCCATGTACTTCTCGACCTTCGGGAGATCCGCGACGGTGAGACCGCGCGTGGTCTGCGCGCCCGCGTACGCGATCGCGAGCACCGAGAGCAGCCCCGAGTTCGAGTACTCGGGCTGGGTGTGCCCGAGCTTGAGCTCGCCCCACTCGGGTCTGCCGTAGGCGCTCCAGCCCTTGGGATCCGCGCCGACCTTCAGGATGTCCGCCCAGCCGATCGGCTTCGCGGGCCAGCCGAGCGCCTCGGCCATCGGCTTCCACATCGCGATCACGATCGGCGACAGGACGAGCGGATCGCCCGCGGGCGCGAGCGGCTTGGTGTGGTTGTCGCGCAGCTGCCAGCGCTGGTTGAGCAGCGTGATGTAGGCGCCGGAGGCCGGGCTGAAGATCGCCGGCTTCTCGGTGCCGTCCAGGATCGAGGTCATCGCCTCTCCCGATCCGGCTGGCTTGCCGGTGACATGGATCGTGGGGTTCGCGGCGTTGAACGCGGTGATCTGCTCTTCGAGCCAGGTCTTCTTCTCGCTCCCGTAGAGGATCGAGAGCTCGACCGCGGGCGCCCTGGCGACCGGCTTCTCCGGTGGGGGCTTGCCCTCCGGATCCGCGCTCCTCTTGCAGCCCCAACCCAGCGCAATGACTGCGACGACCGCCGATGACCATCTCATGTACGAAACAACCTTATGCCGCTTCGTGTCGGAACGGCAACGGAGCCGCGGCGCGCGCGTGAAACCCTGGAGGGTGCGACCGGAACCGGCCGACCGGGATCAGCCGAACTGGGCGTGGCGGGCGATCGCGTCGTCGAGCTCGGGCCGGCGCGCCGTCGAGCGTGCCCGGCGCGCGAGCCAGTCCGCGCCGAGCAGCGCGTGCTCCGCGAGCACCGCGTCGTCGCCGAGGACCAGCGCGATCGTGGTCTCCTCCTTCGGGCCCGAGGGCACCCCGGCCGCGACATGAAAGCCCGCGGCGAGAAGGGTCGTGCGGATCGCGGTGGACGCCGTGTACGTGAACAGCTCCGCGGGCCCGGCGAGCTGCGCGCGCAAGGCGGTGAACGCGGCGAGCGACCACAGCGGCGCGTCGACCTTCGCGGAGAACGGATCGTAGAAGATGACGTCCGGGCGCGTCGCGGCGGTCATGCGCTCGAGGAAGTCGCCGTCGAGGAGGCTCCAGGTCAGGCGGTCGCGCTCGAACCGGCCGCGGTGCGCGACGATGTTCGGTGCCGGGTGGCGCAGGTGCGCGAACGGGCCGGTGTGCGCGAGCGCCAGGTGGAACGCATCGAGGTCGCGCTCGAAGCTGACGAGCTCGACCGGCGCGTGCGCCGGCGCCGCATCGAGCGCGCGGATCAGCGCCATCGCGTTGTGCGCGGCGCCGAGGCCGACGTCCCACACCACCAGCGGTCGCGCGCCGGTGAGGGCCTGCGCGATCAGCCGCGACTGCGCGATGTACACGCGCTCGGCTTCGGCATCGGGTTGGTTGACCGAGTGCATGATCTCGCCGGAGTCGACGTGCTGGATGCTCGTGAAGCCGTGCGTCGACGTGTGGAGGCGGAACCCCCCGCGCTCCGTTGCCCGCGTCGGCTTGGTGCGCGGCTGGCGGAGCGGCGGGTTATCGCGATCGCTCTCGCCGAGGAGCTCGCGCTGTTCCGCATGGAACTTCGCGAACGTATCGGCGTCGATCTCGGCGCGGATGCGCGCCATCAGGCGCAGGTAGAACCGGAGATTGTGGAACGAGAGCAGCTGCCAGCCGAGCGGCTCCTCGCACTTCACCAGGTGGTGCAGGTACGAGCGCGTGTACAGCGTGCACGCATCGCAGTCGCACGTGGCATCGAGAGATTGCTCGGCGAACTTGTGCACGCCGCGTCGCAGATCGATGCGACCGTGGGAGGTGAACGCCTTGCCGTGCTGGGCCCACGCGGTCGGCAGGATGCAGTCGAACATGTCGACGCCGCGATGCACCGCCTCGAGAAGATCGAGCGGCGTGCCCACGCCCATGAGGTACCGCGGTAGCTCCGAGGGCAGCAGCTCCGCGGTCATCTCCGTGATGTCCTCGCGCTGCGCCTTGCTCTCGCCCACGGCGAGGCCGCCGATCGCGTAGCCATCGAAGCCGCCGATGTCGGTCAGGGCACTCGCACTCGCCCGGCGCAGCTCGGGGAAGCAGGCGCCCTGCACGATCGCGAACAGCTTCTGCGGCGAGTCACCGCGCGCGGCGAGCGAGCGGCGCGCCCAGCGATGCGTGAGCTCCATCGCCGCCTCCGCGGCCGCCCGCGGGCTGGTGGAGTCGATGCATTGATCGAGCACCATCATGATGTCGGAGCCGATCGCGCGCTGCATCGCGATCGAGCGCTCGGGGGTGAGCAGGAGCGTGCCCCCGCTCTGCGGTGCGCGGAACTCGGCGCCGTCCTCGCTCATCGTGCGACCGGCCGCGAGCGAGAACACCTGGAACCCGCCGGAGTCGGTGAGGATGCCGCGCTTCCAGCCCATCCACGGGTGCAGGCCGCCCATCCGCTCGAACACCTCGGGCCCGGGTCGCACCATCAGGTGGAAGGTGTTGGCGAGGATGATCGCCGGATCGAGCTCCTCGAGCTGGCGGAGGGTCTGGGTGCGCACCGCGCCGCGTGTACCGACGGGCATGAACACGGGGGTCGCGATGCTCGAGTGGAGCGTGGTCAGCGTCCCTCGTCGCGCCCGGGAACCCGTCGCCGTGCGGAGCCGCTGGAACGTCACATCCGCCTTGTAGCGCGAAGCCTGGCCCCTTGCGCAAACCCAGGCATCACAACACACTCGGTCTGGTGACTCGTCGATCTACCTGTGCAACGCTTCGCGTTGCTGCGCGCCCCACCTCGGTGGGGCTTGCCGTTGCGGTGGTGACGTGCCTCCTCCTGTTCGCGCTTGCGGGGACCGTCTCCGCCCAGCCTCCGGTGCAGCAGACGCCCGAGGAGAAGCGGCTCTCCGAGGAGTTCCCGCGGGTCGAGCTCGTCACGATGGGCGTTGGCTCGCTCGCGTGGGAGCGCCACGGCCACATCGCGCTGTGCATCGAGTACGAGAACCCGCGCGAGAACGCTTGCTACAACTACGGCATCGGCGACTTCCGTCACCCGCTGAAGATGGCGTGGGGCTTCTTCCGCGGCAACGGCAGCTTCTGGGTCGGGAAGATGAACCCGCGCGAGATGCTCGGGATCTACCAGTACGCCGATCGCACGATCTGGGTGCAGAAGCTCCCGCTGACGCAGCCGCAGAAGAAGCAGGTCATCGACAAGCTCGAGTACGACATTCTCGAGGACCACAAGTTCTACTCGTACGATCACTTCTGGGACAACTGCACCACGCGTGTGCGCGACATCCTCGATGACGCCACGGATCACGCGCTGCAGAAGATGACGCTGCCGAGCGACGACCGGACCTATCGCACGCTCGCGCGCGAAGGGTTCTACGGGATGCCGCTGTTCCTGATCATCACGGATCTCGCGATGGGCCGCGTCACCGATCGCGTGCCCTCGTACTGGGAGCGGATGTTCCTGCCCGACTACCTGCGCGAGGCGGCGATCCCGCTGTGGCACGCCGAGCCCGTCGCGATCTACACGCGCAAGGGACCGCCGGCGCTCAAGGAGATCGAGAAGCGACTCGCGAACCCGGACATCTCTCCGGCGGAGCGCGCGGATCTCGAGCAGCACATGGACGAGCTGAAGACGGGGCCGACCGGTCGCCTGGTGTTCTGCTTCCTCATCATCTTGCTCACCGCGCCGGCATGGGCGACCCGGCTGTGGGGACGGTTCCAGCGCACCGGCCTCGCCGTGGCGGTCGTGCCGACGGTGATCCTTGGCCTCGTGTTCTGGGGCCTCGCGATCGTCAGTCCACTCCCCTACGTGCGGTGGAACGAGTCGTGCCTCGCGATGCTCCCGGCCGACTTGCTCCTGCTGTTCCTCCCCGTCGAGAAGAAGCGACGCTACGCCCTCGGTCGCGTGGCGATGCTCGGCCTCATGGCCGGGCTGCTACTGGTCAACATCCTCAAGCAGCCCATCTGGCCAGCTCTGTTGTGGGCGCTGATCCCGAACGCCGTGGTCGCGTTCCTGCCGGAGAAGGCCTCCAAGGCCGCACCAGCGGGGACCGCGGACAAGGCCGGTCAGAAACCGGCCAAGAAACGCTGAATTCCTCTCGATTTGGCTCGACGTCGGGCCGATTCGGCGGCACAAACAGGGCGACTGACGTTGGGATGTCTACTACGTGGAGTGACGCTGTGTCCCTCCCATCCCTTCCAAGGTCACTACGCACAGAGGTTCATGATGTCTGAAGGTACGATCAAGCGTTTGACGGATAAGGGTTTTGGTTTCATCTCGAACGGCTCGGGGACCGACTTGTTCTTCCACATGTCGGCGGTCCAGGGTGTTCGCTTCGAGGAGCTCCGCGAGGGCCAGAAGGTGGCTTACGAGGAGGGCAGCGGCCCCAAGGGTCCGCGCGCCGAGAACGTCCGCCCCATCTAGGTCGAACGCTTCGGTCGAGTAAGCCGCCTGGGAAACCCGGCGGCTTTCTCGTTTTTGGCTCAGCGCGATCGGCTGGGGCGGAGGTCGCCGAGCGGTGTGGCGTCGTTGAGGCGGATCGGACGGCGCTTGCTCGAGCTCGTCGCGACGCGCTTCGGCGAAGCGATCCGCTTCCCGGCAACCGCGCGCTTGACCGGCTTCGCGACATGGACCTCGGAGACCGTCGGCACCATGACCGCGGGTGCGGGGGGCTCGCCCTCGTCATCGCTCGGCGCATCGGTCGACATCGCGATCGCGGGCATCACGATCGGCGCAGCGTGCGTCGCCGTGGCGGCGATCGCCCCGCGGCCACTCTGGCTCGAGTACGCGAGGTAGCCGACCACGAAGATCAAGCCGGCGATCGCGCCGCACGCGGGCGCTGCGAACCGCGACCACAGCTTCGCGAGGGCCACGGACCAGTCGGGACGGAGCGCCGACATCGGCAGCGGTGCCACGCGCTCGGTATCGAGGCCGTACTGCGCCTGCGATTCGGCGTACGAGTAGAACGGCAGCATGTAGACCGGCGCCGGGCGCGGTGGCACGGGTGCGGCGGCGGACCGTTGCACGGCCGGCGGGAGGCGCGGTGGCAACGCGGGGCGTACCGTCTGCGCGCGCACCGTCACGAGCGAGGCACGAAGGCTCGACCAGTGGGGCTCACGGTCGATCTCGGTGGAGGCGTCGTCGGTGTAATCGGAGGCGGGCTGGTACTTCATGGTGGGCTCGCGGTTGGATGCGGTCCGGCTGTTCCCTCCCTCGGTGCACGGCGTGGACCACCCAGGACCGTCGCGATCTCGGCCGGTTGTGATCGGGCCTGCCGACGCTGGCAACCGAGCTGGCCGGGCCTGGGGGCCCATGTACCATCGGGCCCATGATCCCCGAGCTCACCTGGGCCACCGTCACCGTGTCCGATCACATCGCCTCCGTCGTGCTGCGCGCGCAGGGCAAGGCGAGCCGGATGGGGCCGCCGTTCTGGAACGAGATGCCGGCGCTGTTCGAAGCGCTCGATGCCAACGACGACGTCCGCGTGATCGTGATTCGCGGCGAGGGCGAGAGCTTCAGCCACGGCCTCGATCTGGTCGCGATGGGCCCCGAGCTCGCGGGCGTGATCGGTCCATCGGCCGGCGCGCGCGAGCGGGCGAAGCTGTACGCGATGATCCAGCGGCTGCAGCGCGCGATCACCGCGGTCGCCGCGTGCACGAAGCCGGTGATCGCCGCGATCCACGGCTGGTGCATCGGTGGTGGCGTCGATCTCGCCGCCGCCTGCGATATCCGGATCTGCGCCGCGGACGCGAAGTTCAGCGTGCGCGAGGTCCGGCTGGCGATGGTCGCGGACGTGGGCACGCTCGCGCGGCTGCCGGCGATCATCGGGGAGGGCGCCACCCGCGAGCTCGCGTTCACCGGCGCCGATATCGATGCGGCGCGCGCGCTCCGCCTCGGCCTCGTCAGCGACGTGCACGCCACGCCCGAGGCCCTGTGGACGGCGGCGCGCGCGCTGGCAGCGCAGATCGCCGCGAATCCGCCGCTCACGGTGCAGGGCATCAAGCAGGTGCTGAACGCGCGCTCGGAGAAGGCGGCCCACGAGAGCCTGCAGACCGTGGCGCTGTGGAACGCCGCGCAGCTGCCCTCGCACGATCTCGGCGAAGCGATGGCGGCGTTCGTGCAGCGCCGCGAGCCGAAGTTCAGCGGGCGCTAGGCGCGGCGACCAAGCGCTCGGCGACGTGGTCCGCGAAGTCCGTGCGGTCCCACGCCTCGAGCCATAGCAACACCATCCGCGGCAGCACGCCCACGTAGGTGCTGTCGAGACGCGGCAGCCCGAGTGACTGCTCCACGAGCCTCTCGGTCACCCACAGCTTGTGCCGCACCGGCTCCATGTCGGGCAGGGCCGTCTCGATCTCGGTCACGCTCAGATCACTACAGTCGATGGATGGCGAGAACACGAACGCCGAGCCACACTCG
>JAYVLW010000496.1:0-3722 GCA_043759315.1 Myxococcales bacterium | reverse complement strand
ACGGCGAGGCTCGCGGCACCGTCGACATCGGCGAGCTCGAGCGGCCGCGACGACGACAACGGCGCGACATACGCCACGCCACCGCGGAAGTAGAAGCGCTTCGATGACTTCTTCTTCGCGACCGGCGGCGGCTCGACCACCGCCTCGTGGAGATCGGCCTCGGGCGCTGGCGTGGGGACCGCCTCCTCGGGGGGCGTCGGCTCCGGCGCTGGAGCCATGTCGATCTCCGGCTCCGGCTCGACGGCCTTCGGCGCCTTCTTGCCCTTCCTGGCCTTCGGGCGCGCCTCCGCGACGGTGGCGACGACGCCGAGCGAGAGCAGGGCGACGAGTGCGATCGGTCCCGACCTCATCGCGAGACCCCGCGGAGCGCCGGGGAGATCAGCTGGAGCTTCATCTCGTGCGCCGGCACCTCCATCTTCACGCTCCCGGAGATGCCGAGCGGTCCATCGATGTTGACCGTGACTGGCAAGGTCGCGGTGTTCGACACGGCGATCGAGATCCGGCCATCGGGCAGGAAGGTGACCGGACCCGACAGCGTGGCCGACAGGGGCTTCGAGTGGAGGTCGTGGCCCGCGCCGAGCGGCAGGCTCATGTCGGGCGCGTCCATGTAGAGGTCGAGCTTCACGATCAGGGTGGGCGTTCCGCCCTGATCGACGATGTAGCCGACGACACCGCCGCCCCCGGCGGGTTCGCGCACGCGCATGACCGACGTGCCGGTATCCGTATCCACCCCGATCACGAGGGTCGCGTTCATCCCGACCGAGGTCGCGAGCATCGCCTGCGCGGAGATCGTGACCGGGACGCAGCTCGCCGCGCTCGATCCATCAGGCAGCGGGCAGGTGGTGCTCAGCTCGCCCATCTCGACGGGCATCGATCCGAGCAGGTACATGCAGGCCTGGGTCCCCGGCTTGCCCGGCAGGCAGTCGGGCGACGTGAACCGGGCCTGGCTGACCGAGCCAGTGGTGCCCGTGATCTCGAGCGCTGCGCGGTTCTCGTCGGCGAGCGGCTCGCCGCTATCGATCTTGCCGTTGCCGTTGATGTCGGCGAACGGGCCGGCATCGGCGACCATGAACGTCGACTTGACGGCGGCGGCGCCGAGGAACGGGATGCTCAGGTCCGGGCCGCCGGCGTCGCCGTTCGTGGTGCCGCCGAGGGGGTCGAAGCTCGCCGCCGCGCCGCCAAAGCCGCACAGCTCCCCGGCGGTGCAGCCACCGTTGTTGCCGGAGACGAGCCGCACGCGATAGCGTTTGTCGACGACCCACGGCCTGTCGGGCACGAATGACACGGTGCGGTTGTGGGTGATGAACGTGCCTGCGACCGCGGCGAGGCAGGTGCCCGCACCATCGACCTCCTCGATCCGGACCGCACCCGTGTTGCACGTGGCGCCGTGGACGACGCTCGCCGCCTGCGGCGGCTGCGAGAAGGCGATGTCGATCGACTCGTTCGCGGGTAGCGTGAAGCTCTTGTAGAGGTCATCACCGCCGGCGCCGCCCTGGCAGCGTCCCGGGCTCGCCCCGGTCGCGCCGGTCAGCGCGCACGGAACGCCGGGGTGGATGGCGGCCACCGTCAACGGCGCGTCGGTGTTGACCAGGCGCGGCGTGGTGAACGTGATCGGGTTCGTGGTGGGGAGCTTGTTGCCCGCCACGTCGGCGACATCGCCCATCACCACGCGATAGGACGTGGAGTACGCGAGGGGCGCGACGGGGCGGACCACGAGGGCCGCGCCGTGGCTCTCGATCACGCTGGGGACCACGGTTCCCGCCGCCGTCTCCAGGCGAACTCCACCGGCGCGAGCGCGATCGAGATCGACGGGTTCGTTGAAGATGATCTCGATCCCGGCGTCGACGGGGTGCGCGTTGGCGCCGAGGCTCGGCATCGACGCGACGAGCGCGGGCGCGGCGGAATCCGTATCGGGATGCGCGGCCGGGTCGGTGACAAGCTCGAGGACGAGGTTCGTGGGCGCCGCGGTGACCCCGAGCAGCCCGAGCTCCATCGCTGCGATGGTCTCGATCGCGAGCACGCCATCGGAGCCGACGGCGGTGCCCGAGGCCTGGACGCCGAGCACGGTCTGCGTCAGCACCGCGTTGCCCTTCGGATCCACGGCGTAGACCGCGACATCCATGCTGAGATCGACGTAGAGCGGCGCGCGCTCGTTCTCGGGGCGCTGGTCTGCGACCTGGTGCGGGTTGCGATACAGCCGCCCGCCGGCGTCGGTCAGCATCTCGATCTCGATGTCGCCGGTGGTCAGGCCGACGCTGATCTCGCCGCCGAGCTTGACGTCGAGACCGGTCGCCTTCATCCGCTGGCCCTTGCGGATCGTGAACGCGATCGGCCCGCCGAGCGCCTTCGGATCGCCGAGCTCCGCCGCGAGGGAGGCGGGGAGCATCGTCGAGGTCTCCTTGCCGATCAGCGGCTTGTCGATCGCGATGACGTTGCGCTCTGCGCCCGAGCGCGAGTGCTCCGGCCCCGGATCGCCCTTCTGCCGGATGCGCAGCACCTGCGGGATGGTCTGCGTGCCCTTGCTGTTGGAGGGGGTGAGCGTGACGGTGACGGGCGCCAGCGGCTGGCCGCCCAGATCGAGCAGGCGGTTGCCGAGCCGGAGCTCGTAGGCCGTACCGGCGGTCAGATCCGCTCTGGGATCGATCGCGACGTGGATCCCGTTCGCGATCACCGTCGCGGGCACCGGCATCCGCGTGCCGGTGTCGAACAGCTCGACCGATCCGGTCACGTTCGTCACCGTGCGCGGATCGAGCGGCTCGGAGAACACGAGCCGGATCGTCGACGTCTCGTACATCGGGCGAAACGCCGCGGGGCTCGCCGGGTCGCCGCCGTTCACCGCGATCACGGTCGGCGCGGCGGCGCGCGGCCGCTTGCTGCGCGTGGTGAACTTCACGAGCGGCCCGGTCGCGGGGAGGTTCTTCGCGTCGGGCGCGATGGGCTGACGCACGTAGAGCTGGTACTCCGAACCTTCGTCGAGCTCCGCGGCGGCGAACTGCACGCTGTTCCCATCGCCGACGATCTCGGCCGTGGCATCGACAGGACCGTTCGGACCGACGAGGCAGAACGCTCCCGAGTCGCTGGTGCACGTGCCGAGGGCGCTCTTCGCGACCGGATCGGAGAACGTGACCACGATCCGCGAGCCGAGCGGGACGTCGCGTTGGCCGTCGATCGGGAAGGTGAACACCACGCCGGGCTCCGCCGTCGCGAGCGGAGGGATCGCCGAGTCGCAGGCGCCGGTCAGCGCCGCGACGACCACCACAGGACCAGCTAGTCGAAGCACCACGGATGACACTATCAAGGTGCGGTGGTGGATCGTCTGGGATTCGCTAACCGCGCATGTCCACGCAGGGAACGTTGGCGGGGTTACCGAACCTTCATGTGGGCCAGGTCGAGTAGGGATGCGCGATGAGGTTCGAGTTGTAGTAGCGCGGATCGTCGGAGACCTCGCGGATGGCCCAGGGTGGGACGGCGACGGTCTGGGTCTCGGAGGTCAGCTCGACCTCGGCGATCACGAGGCCGGCGTTCGCCCCATGGAACACGTCGATCTCCCAGGTCATGTCGCCGTGCAGCTCGGCATGGCGGGTCTTCTCGATCAGCGGCGCCTCGCACAGCGCGAGGAGCTCGGTCGCATCGGCGAGCGGGATCGGATACTCGAACTCCGCCCGGGTGACGCCTCGGTTGGGCCCCTTGATCGTCAGCACCCCGGTGTCGCCGTGCACGCG
>JAYVLW010000495.1:0-4458 GCA_043759315.1 Myxococcales bacterium | reverse complement strand
TGCACCGCGACTCGGGCTGCAGGGGCCTCGCGCAGGGTCACGCGAGCATCGTCCGGCACCGGTAGGCTCTCGAGCGTCTCTCCGAGGGGCATCGTGAATGTGACCACCCATGCGCCATCCACGGACCGCTCACCCACGGGCGCCGTCATCGCGAGCTTCCGGCTGTCCCGGCGCTCCGCGACGGGTGCGGTCATGGCGATGGTTTGGCGGATGCGGTTGCCACCGAAGATGTAGCCCGCGAGTCTCCGAAATCCCTGATTGCCGGCCGCGTCGAACGAGCCCCCCATGACACGCGTCTCCGCGACCACACGCGCTGGGTACCTACGCACTTCGAATGCGTCCTCGTGGATCTCGAGCGTGAACGGGGGCTCCGCGACTGCCATGAAGGCGTTGGACCACGGCGGGAAGGAGATGGCAATCGGCGCTCTGTTAGAGCGCCCGTGGCGTACACCGCGAGGGCGGCTCCGGGGCGAGATCCACGACAGGGACCGACGTGAAGTCAGGAACGCCTTGAACGCGGATGCTCCGGAGTACACCCGGGCCACGCCCACAGCGCGAACGGCAGGGCGATCAGGTCCGTGGGGTCGCGGACGATCATCACCGGGCCGAGCACCCAGCCGAGGACGTGCTCGCACGCGGCGGTCGCCGGCGCCCACGTCTTGATCAGCGCGAACGCGACCATGGTGGCGATCACGCAGGTGCGCCGGTGCCCGACGAGCGCGGCGAGCACGAGTGGGAAGAACATCATGCCCGCGATGTCGGAGAGCTTGCCGGTCCACCAGCTCGGCCACCGCGCCTTGAGCAGCTGATCGTTGATCACGAGGGTGGCGATCGCGAGCAGCGAGATCGGGTGTAGCAGGTCGCGGCGCTCACTCATCGGCGACTCCGACGATCGTCACGTGCTCGCCCGTCGGTGTGGCGCACGCGGCGGTGCACGGCCCGCTGATCCGCGCGCGCAGCGACCACACCATGGGCAGCTCGCCCGTGCCTCCGTACGTGTTGAAGTCGACCGTGAACGTGGCGCGCCCGTTCGCGTAAGCGCGGTCCTCGATCATCGGCCGATAGGCCATCGCCGGTGTGGTCACCTCGATCACCGGTTCGCGCGAGGCATCGACGGTGACCACGGTACGTGGGCCCTTCTTGCCCATCGTGCGTGCGATCGAGCTCTCGGCGGCTTCGAGCGACCACGAGGTCATGTCGACGCGGTCGATGCGGATGTACTCGTCGCCGGGGACCTTGCAGTCGCCGCTGCACAGGCTGCCGCCGCAGCCGTGCGAGATCGCGAACCGCTCGATCTGGGAGCCAGCAGGAACATCGTAGGTTGCTGTGCCGGGCCACGTGCCCACCGCTTGCCGCGGCCGGATCCGGTCCCAGGTGTTCCCGCGCTGGACGTCGAGGCCGGGCTCGCGGCTCGCCGACACCACGAGGACACGCGCGCGCGTGGAGTCCTTCGCGTCGGCGGTCAGCGTCGCGTCGAGACTCCACTTCTTCTGCGGTGTTGCGATGCTGGCCGCGGCGCCAGCGATGACGACGGCACGGTGGAGCCGGCGCCTTGTGGTGGGTTGCATCCGCCCCGAGGATACGTCGGGCTCGGTGCGCGACGGCGGCTATCGTCACGGCGGTCCCTGTTCTCGCGTCGCTGGCGCTAGAGGGCGACCGGCGCGGGTGGCTCGCTGCCGCTCATTCCGCCCCAGCACACCAGCGTGTTCTTCGCGGTCGCGCCGCACATCCCGGCGATCCCTCCATTCGCCTCGAGCAGATCCGCGACGCCGTCGATCTTCACCGGCGCGCCGCTGCCTTCCCAGCAGTAGACGTTGCCCTTCGTGGTCAGGGCACACGGCCCGTTGCGGCCGCGCATCAGCCGCTTGATCGGCTCGGGCAGCGTGGTCTCCGAGCCCTTCAGGTCGGTGTTCGCGGCACACACCACCTTGTCGTCGCCGACCAGCCCGCACGGCTGGTAGACGATCACGAGCTGTTTGACCGCCGCGAGCCCCTTGACCGCCGCGGCCTTGGGCGCCGCTGCCGCCGGATCGAGCTGACCGACGACGCCCGACTTGCAGTCCTTGCCGCAGTTCTCCCAGCACGCCGCGCTGCCATCCTTCCGGATCGCGCAGCTCTGAAACGCGCCGGCCTCGATCGCGATCGCGTCGTCGATGCCGGCGATCTCCGCGATCATCGGCTTGTCGCCGCACGGCGCGAATGATTGCGCACCACGTGCCCAGCACGCGACGTGACCGGTCTCGAGCAGCGCGCAGGCGGTTGATTGCGCGACGCTCACATCCTTCGCGGTCGAGATCCCGCAGACGTCGCGGAGCTCGAGATTCGACGGGCCACTCCACGCGTCCATGCACCACACGTGGCCGTCCTTGCGGACGCCGCACGCGCCGAAGTTGTTGGCCGCATCGATCGCGATCGAGCCCGCGGCCTTGGGGATCGGGAGCGCCTCCTTGCCGTGGAAGTCCCAGCAGCGCACGACGCTGTCCTCGTGCAGAGAGCAGTGCGGCGGGCCGGCGGCGATGCGAGTCACCCTCGTGATGGCTGGCGCCGATCCGGTCGGGATGTTTTCGGACGCGAACCAGTCGACGATCGCGTCGCCGATCGCGCCGCCGAGCTTCTGCGCGGGCACGTTCGTGTACGTCAGGTGCACCGTCAGGGTGCCTTCGAGCTTCGTGACCTCCGGTGCGTGCGCGAACAGCCCGGTCACCGTGAGCTTCGCGTCGAGCGTTCCGGAGTCGCCGGGCGAGGCCGGATCGAGCGTTGCGGTCACGGTGACCGCGGCGCGCTTCGCGATCGGCGAGGCGTCGAGCGCCGCCTTGATTCCATCTCCGACCGATGCGTTCCCGCACGTGACGCTCAGCGCTGGCTTCGCGTCGGTCAGCGAGGGCAGCGTGCCGCCGGCGACACCGGTCGTCGACGTGGTGTCACGCTTCACGTCGCGCTTGAGCTCGTAGGCTCCGTTGTGGCTGCCCTTGCAGCTGGCGAGGAGGGCGAGGAGGGCGAGGAGCGCGAGGAGGGCGAAGATACGCAGCATACTTGGATTGTCCGCGCACGACGGGCGGTTGGACAGCGCGCGGGGCGTTGATCGCGACTCGGTGCCGGAGACGAACACGCAGCGCGGTCGAGTCCTCGTGCTGCCGATCACCGAAGGCCTGTTGGTCTGCCGCCGAGTCGCGAGCGCCTCGGCGGGCTCTTGAGCTTCTACTTCCGTCGCGCCAAGTGAGTGGCCTGGCGGCCACGTGGGAGGTCAGAGATGGAGCGTCACCGGTAGGGACTCGAGACCTCGAAGTCCCAACGACGGCTTCCAGCTCACCCGCTCCGTGGCCAGCTCGAGCCCGCGCGTCGATGCGATCAGCGCCGCAAATGCGTGCTTGGCCTCGAGCCGCGCGAGGGCCGCCCCGACGCAGTAGTGGGCCCCGCCGCCGAACGACAGTGGCTTCGGATCCGGTCGCGTGACATCGAGCTCATCGGGCCGATCGTACCTACGCGGATCGCGATTGGCAGATCCGAGGATCAGGGCGATCACGAGCTCGCGGTCGATCTGCGCGCCCTCGACCTCGACCGGCTCGAGCGCCACGCGCGGCGCGATCTGCACCGGTGAATCGAACCGCAACAGCTCCTCGACCGCATTCTCGACGAGCTCCGGGGTCGCATAGAGCGCTGCGAGCTGCTGGGGATGTCGCAGCAGCGCGAGAAGTCCGTTGCCCACCAGATTCGTCGTGGTCTCGTGCCCCGCAAGGAACAGGAAGGTGGCGTTCGCTGCGATCTCGTCCTCGGTCAGCCGGAATCCCTCCTCCTCGACGGCGAGCATGTCATCCAGTAATGCGGTGCCGGGCTGCTTGCGTCGGGCGGCGAGGAGCTCGCGGATGTAGGCGTCCCACTCGCCCATCGCAGTCTCGGCGACCGCGAGCTGGGCGTCACTGCAGGTCTGAAGATCCACCGTCGCCGCGGTCACCGCCGCCCACCGCCGGTTCCGCTCGCGATCCTCCTCCGGAATCCCGAGCAGCTCGCAGATCACCGTCGCAGGAAGTGGATAGGCGAGATCGGTGATCACCTCCATCGATCCGCGTGCGAGGACGGGCTTCAAGAGATCTGCGACGAGTCCTTCGATGCGCGGCGTGAGCGCGCGAACCGCGCGCGGTGTGAACACCTTCATGATCAGCTTGCGAAGGCGGGTGTGCGCGTCGCCCGATTGAAACAACAGCCAGTGCCTGCGATGGAGCGTGAGCTTCCCTGCGGGATCCATCCGCGGCGGGCCGGCTGGGTCATTCGCTTCGCGGAAGCCGCGTGGGGTCCGAAACGCGGGACTCCGCAGCACGCGATCGATCGTCTCGTAGCGGGTCAGTAGCCAGCCGCCAAAGGGCGACCTCAGCACCGGCGCCATCTCGCGCAGCTGCGCATAGAGCGGATATGGGTCCTCCCGTCCTTGCGGCGTGAACAGCATCATGACGGTGCGGCCGG
>JAYVLW010000494.1:0-8966 GCA_043759315.1 Myxococcales bacterium | reverse complement strand
GCGCGCGAGTCCGCGGCGATCTTCCACCACCTCGTCGTGCAGCACATGCAGAAGGCGACGGAGCTCCAGGCCGACAAGGGCTCCTTGTACCGGCCCGAGGCCCTCGAGGCGCACCGCGGAAAGAGCACGGAGGGCGCACCGATCCACATCTCGCCCGCGTGGGTGCGGCGCGCGTATCCGCTGCTGATCGCGACGGTGCTGCTCGCGGCGGCGTTCACCATCTTCATCAAGGTGCCGACCTACGCGAGCGGGCGCGGCCTGGTCATCCTCCCCGGCAAGACGGTCACCGCGCCGGCGGCCGGGACGGTCGACACCGTGCTGGTCTCGCCGGGCCAGGCGATCACCAAGGGAGCTCCGATCGTCAGGCTCAAGGCCGCTGCCGAGCAAGACGAGCTGACGAACGCGAAGACCGAGCTCGATAACGCGTCACGCGCCTTCATCATCGACCGCTCGGACGAGAACAAGAAGCAGCTCGCCTCCGTGGCCGCGCGCTATAACACCGCGAAATCACGGCTCGAACAGCGAACGATCCGCGCCGACAAGACCGGGACCGTCTCGGACATCCGGACCCACGAGGGCCTCCTGGTCCAGCCAGGTGACCAGATCGTCACGATCGTCGACGGGCAAGACACCCTGCCCGAAGTCTGGGCCTTCCTCCCGGCGACGGACCACCCCCGTCTCAAGGTCGGGCAGGAGCTCCAGGTCGGCCTCAGCGGCTACACCAAGACGCGCGAGAGGGCGATCATCTTCGAGGTGTCGCGCGAGGGCATCGGCGCCGCCGAGGCCGCGAAGCTCGTGGGGCAATCGCTGGTGGATGCGTTGCGGCTGCCGCCGGATGGCTCCTACGTCCTGGTCAAGGCGCGACTCCCGGCCCGTACGTTCGAGACCGAGCACAACATCCTCCGGTACCACCATGGCATGCAGGCGACGACCGAGGTCAAGATCTCGGAGAAGCCGTTCCTCGTGTCGCTGTTCCCGGCACTCGAGAAGTACGTCCCGAACTTGTAGGCGCTCCTCTCGCTGACCCGCCGCCGCGTCCTCACCGACGCGGCGGCGTGCGTTTCGGGGGGCCCGGAGGGGGGCGAAGCCCCGATGCGTTCCGAGGGTTACAGCCAGCGGCTCGACTCCTCGGGGAGACGCGTGCAACCCCCGGTAGTCATGGGGGACCGCGGTCGGCACGCCGTTTGATGAAGGACTCCTCGAGCGGATCGGCCCAACCAAGCCGCTCGAGGGGACCACCACTCCCATGACGATCAAGAAGAACATCGCGAAGTCGTTCCCCGCCCTGCAGAAGCTCGGCTTCTCGGGCACCCACAAGAGCGTGCCGTTCGTGCAGCAGCTCGAGTGGACCGACTGCGGCGCCGCCAGCCTGTGCATGGTCATGGCGTTCCACGGCCGTGACAGCAAGCTCGCCGAGGTCCGCGAGGCGATGGGCATCGGTCGCGATGGCGTCTCCGCCAAGGCGATCCTCGATACCGCCGAGCGCTACGGCCTCCAGGGCCGCGGCATCAAGGTCGGCCTCGAGCAGCTCAAGCTCCTCAAGAAGGCGACCATCCTCCACTGGGAGTTCAACCACTTCGTGGTGTTCGAGGGGCTCGTCAAGGGTGGCGTTCGCATCGTCGATCCCGCGACCGGCCCGCGCGACCTGACGCTCGAGCAGTTCGGCAAGGCGTTCACCGGCGTCGCGATCGAGCTGACGGTCACGGAGCGGTTCACGAAGATCAAGCCGGAGAAGGGCCGCCTCAAGCGCTACTTCAACGAGCTGATGAGCGAGAAGGGTCTGTTCTCGCGGATCATCATCATGTCGCTCGCGCTGCGCTTGATCGCGCTCGCGCTGCCGCTCGTCACCGGCATGATCATCGACAAGTGCGTGCCGCGGTCGGACTACCACCTGCTGTACGTCCTCCTCGGCTGCATCGGCGGCATGGTCGCCTTCAACCTGATCTCGGAGATCGTTCGCAGCTACCTGCTGCTCCATCTCCGCATCGCCCTCGACACGCGGATGACGCTCGGCTTCCTCGACCACATGGTCGCGCTACCGTTCTCGTTCTTCCAGCGCCGCTCGACGGGTGACCTGATGATGCGCGTCGACTCGAACGGCACCGTCCGCGAGCTGGTGACCAGCAAGTCGATGAGCGCGGTGATCGACGGCGTGTTCGTCCTGCTCTACGCCGCGATCATCTTCTACGTGAACCCGGTGCTCGGGCTCATCACGATCGCCATGTCGGCCGCCGAAGCGCTGGTGTTCCTGTGCGCGCGCCCGACGTTCCAGCGCCTGCTCGCCGCGGACCTCGACAAGCAGGCCAAGGCGCATAGCTACATGATCCAGATGCTCGGCGGCATGGAGACGCTCAAGTGCGCCGGCGCCGAACGCCTCGGCGTCGAGAAGTGGAGCAACCTCTACACCGACGAGCTCAACATCAAGCTGCGCCGCGCGCGCGCCTCCGCGTGGGTCGACGGCATCCGCGGCGCGGTCACCGCCCTGGGCCCCTTGCTGATCCTCACCATCGGCGCGAGCGCGGTGATGAGCGGCAAGATGACCCTCGGCGTGATGCTCGCGATGAACTCGCTCGCGTCGGCCTTGTTCGGCCCGCTCTCGGCCCTCGTGTCGAGCGCGCTCGAGCTGCAGCTGGTCAAGGGCCACATGGACCGCATCGACGACGTGCTGCAGACCAAGGTCGAGCAGGATCGCGACGTGGCGGTTCAGCCGCCCCGGCTGCGTGGCGGTGTGCAGGTCAAGAACGTCTCGTTCAAGTACGGCGAGCAGGCCCCGCTGGTCGTGCAGGACGTCACGCTCGATATCCAGCCGGGGATGAGCGTCGCGCTCGTCGGTCCGTCGGGCTCGGGCAAGTCGACGCTGCTCAACCTGATCGCCGGCCTCTACAAGCCGGTCAGCGGCGACATCCAGTACGACAACCGCAACCTCCAGGAGCTCGACCTCCGCGCGGTGCGCCAGCAGATCGGCATCGTCCCGCAGCACCCGTTCATCTTCGGCGGGACCATCCGCGAGAACGTGGCGCTCACGGCGCCCGGCGCCACGCTCGACCGCATCAGCGCCGCGTGCAAGGTGTCCAACCTCCACGACGACATCACGGCGATGCCGATGACCTACGACACGGTCGTCTCCGACGGCGGTGGCTCGCTATCGGGTGGCCAGCGCCAGCGCATCGCCATCGCCCGCGCGGTCATCCGCAACCCGAGTCTGATGCTCCTCGACGAGGCCACGTCGGCGCTCGACAACTCGACCGAGAAGCACGTCATCGAGAACCTCGAGCGCCAGCGCTGCACGCGGATCACCGTCGCGCACCGCCTCTCGACCGTCCGCAACGCCGACCTGATTGTCGTGATGGATAAGGGAAAGATCATCGAACAGGGAACGCACACGCAGCTCCTCGCCAAGGGCGGGCTCTACACCAAGCTCATCCAGGCCTCGCAGAACCCCACGGAGAATGCCCATGACCCGATTCACGCTCCTGTCGCTCACGCTCCTCGCGGCCTGCACAACCACGGAGCAAGCGGCCGCGCCTGATCCGACGCAGGCGACGAGCGCGGGCACCGCCGAGCCGCCCGCCCCGCCGCCGGAGTTCACGGGCGTCATCACCGCACGCGACTTGCGCGTCATCACCGCCGACTTCGAAGGACGGATCGTGGAGCTCAACCTCACCACCAGCCAGCGCGTTCGTGCCGGAGACTCGATCGGTCGTCTCGACGACTCGGATCTGAAGCTCCAGCTCGAGCGGGCGAAGGCCTCGGAGAAGGCGTTCCGCGGTGAGGTCGGTGCCGCCGGTGCGCGCGCCGCCGCACTGGCGAAGCAGGCCCGGAGCCAGGACATCCTCGCGCGCCACGGCGCGGCCGCCGTGCAGACCGTCCGCAACGCCTACGCCGAGGCGTCGTCGGCGGGTGCCTCGACCAGCGCGGCCAGCGGCAGGCTCGGCGAGGCCACCGTCGGGCGCCACCAGATCGAGGAGATGCTCAAGAAGGCCGAGCTCCGCGCCCCGATCGACGGCGTCATCACGATGGTCTCGGCGCGCAAGGGCCAGATCGCACAGAAGGGCACCGTGCTCGCGCGGATCTACGACACCCGCGACCTGATGGTCCAGTTCACGGTGCCGAACGCGCAGCGCAACCTGATCGCGGCCGGCGGACGTGTCGAGCTCACCATCGATGGTGTCAGCCACCCGATCTGGGCGAGCGTCCAGCACATCTCCGACGCGTTCGAGCCGCCGATCGACGTGGCCATCGTCGACGCGGACATCGACGACACCAAGCTTGCACCGGACGAGGTCCGCGTGACCGCCAACGCGACGGTCCGCCTCGCGGATCCCCAGAAGTCTGCGCCGACGGCGTCGACCACCACTTCCCCCACCACCACGATCGCCAGCACCCGCTGATCCCAGGAGCCCACCATGAGCATGCTAAATTCGTTCCCCGTGCCCGGTTCCGACCTCGAGTCACCCACGTGGGTCACCTCCTTCCAGGGGCTCCCCCGCTCTGTCAACGTCCGCCGCTGCCGGCTCGAGGTGGTCGCGGGTCCCGACGCGGGCAAGCACATCGAGCTCGCCCAGCCCACGATCATGATCGGACGCGCCGGCGCTGACCTGAACCTCAGCGATCCCAAGGTCTCGGGCCTCCACTGCGAGCTCCGGCTCCAGCCCGACGGCTATCGCATCCGCGACCTCGGCTCGACGAACGGCACGCACGTCAAGGGTGTCCGCATCGTCGATGGCTTCATCGCGCCGGGCTCGACGATCCAGATCGGCAAGTCGGCGATCGTGTTCGACCCACTCGACGAGGCCGTGCAGGTGCCGCTCTGGCACGAGAACCGCCTCCACGGGCTGATCGGCGGCTCCGCCGCGATGCGACACATGTTCGACCTGATCAACCGGTTCGCGCAGTCGGATGCGACCGTGCTGATCCAGGGCGAGACCGGCGCCGGCAAGGAAGGCGTCGCGGACGCGATCCACCAGTGCTCGCCGCGGCGCGAGGGACCGTTCGTCGTCCTCGACTGCTCGGCGATTCCCGAGCAGCTGTTCGAGGATCAGATCTTCGGCCACGAGCACGGTGCGTTCACGGGCGCCGGCAAGGCGACGATCGGCGTGTTCGAGGCCGCCCACGGCGGCACGCTGTTCCTCGACGAGATCGGCGAGCTCCCGCTCGACGTGCAGAGCAAGCTCCTGCGGGCCGTCGAGACCCGCAAGATCCGCCGCATCGGCTCGACCAAGGTCATCGCGTGCGACGTGCGCATCGTCGCCGCCACGAACCGCGACCTCGCGGCCGAGGTCAACCGCGGCACGTTCCGCTCCGACCTGTTCTATCGGCTCTCGGTTGCGAAGCTGTCCGTCCCCGCGCTGCGCGAGCGCCGCGAGGACCTGCCGCTGCTGATCGAGCACTTCCTGCGCCAGCTTCACTCCACGCACTCCGACCCGCGCCTCCCCGAGGACTTCGCGGCGCGCGCGCAGCGCCACTCGTGGCCGGGCAACGTCCGCGAGCTGCGCAACGCCGTCGAGCGCGCGGTGCTCCTCCCGAACCACCCGACCGGTGGGCTCGAAGCGCCGCCCAAGAAGGAAGGGACGTTCGGCGACGTCGATATCGACGTGCCGTTCAAGACCGCGAAGCAGCAGCTCGTCGACGAGTTCGACCGCCGCTACCTCAGCGCGCTCCTCGAAGCGCACGACAACAACATCTCGGCCGCGGCGCGCGCCGCCGGGATCGAGCGCATGTCGATCTACAAGATGATCCGCCGCCTCGGCCTGGACGAGGGCGCCGCGAAGCGCCGCGCCCCGACCGGCGAGGAGGACGCCGAAGGCGAGGACTCCACGGATCACCGTCGCTGAGAGAACGCTGGTCGAAACAGCGGGCACGGCTCCCGTCGTCAGCTAGCATGAACCGATGCGGCTCAGAGCGAAGGTGCGGACGATCACCGGGACCACCCGGCACCACATGAACGGTGCCGAGATCGCGCCGCCGATGTTCGTCGAGATCGAGCCCGACGACGACGCGTTCTACTTGTTGTACTACGGCGAGACGGGTGAGGCGCTGGCCGACACCTGGCACGAGACGCTGGAGAAGGCGAAGGGCCAGGCGCTGCGCGAGTTCGAGATCGAGGAGTCCGACTGGGAAGACGTAAGCCTGCGACTCGTCTGAGGATCCGGCGCACCGAAACGAGGTGGAGAGCGGTGCGTACCGGCAGGTATGCAGCCAATCCAGACCACCGTGGGCGTCCTCCTCGCCCTTCACACCGTGGCGCTCGCAGCGCCGAAGCCGCAGATCACGAGCCTCGTCGAAGCGCCGGGCATCGCGCTCGGGCAACCGGTGATCGCCACGGCGTTCTGCGATCGCTCGGCGCGGGGCGTGGTGCTGCTGATCAACGGCGATGTGGTGGCGGTGGATGCGGCCGGGAAGACCACGCAGGTCGGCAACCTCGGCACGACCACTCCCCGGGCGGTGATGGCCTGCGACCACAACGACCGGATCGTCGTCGCGCGCAAGGGCGAGCTCGCCGTGTTCGATCGCGGAACGCTGACCACGATCAAGGCCCCGATCGCCGCCCCGATCGCCGGCCGCACCCTGACGGATGGATCGGTGGCGTTCGCGTCGAATGGGACGATGGTGCACTGGGATGGCACGCAGCTCGACGAGTGGCAGTTCCCGCCGCCGGTCTACATGGACAGGACGGCGATCTCCGGCGACGGACGGGCGCTCGCCGGGTTCGTGAAGGGCGTGCTGACGGTGTTCGACGCCACCGGCACGGCCACCACACCGCCCCGCGCGAATGCGGTGGCCTGGGCCCCCGATCACCAGTCGCTGCTCGCGCTGACGTCGCAAGGGTTGGTGCGCTGGCAGCTCGGCGCCGCGCCAACCGACGTCACCGTCGTCGACGTGAGGCTGCGCGGTCACACTCTCGCCGTGGCGGGACGGCGCCTCGTGGTCGTCACCATGGGCGGGGCGTGGGTGGTCGAGCTCGATGCGAAGGGCGCGCAGGTCGGGGCCACGATCAGCTCGTCGCGCTGGCCGTCCGCGTACGCGCATGTCGCGGCGGGCGACGCGCCGTTCGCGGTGATCGCGGGCGATCGCCGCGCGCACATCCTCGACCTGACGACCTCGGGTCCGCTGATCGACACGCAGCACGTCGTCGGCTCGATCCGCAGCCTGGCGTTCTCGCCGGATGGCCGCTCGCTCGCGTTCGGCGGCGGCGCGAGCGATCTCGTCGTCGCGGACACGACCACCGGAGCCATCACGGAGCGCTTGCCGCTCAAGGCGATCAGCATCGATCAGGTGCGCTGGACGCGCGACGCGATCATCGCCGTGGGGTATCGGTCGCTCGTGCGGTGGGACCGTGACCGCGCGATGACCGAGACGGCGACGAGCGCCGGGACCGTCGTCGACGACGCGGGCGCGACCCTCGATGGCGCCGCCGCGTGTGCGAAGCTGCCCCCGGCCGCCCCCGGCGCCGGCTGGGGCCCGGCCGCGCCGACGCGCGTCGATGCGGCGGGCGGGTCGCTGATGGCGGCGTGCCGTCAGGGCCTCACGGTGTTCGGCGGGAAGGATCTCGCGGTGATCGCGTCCACCACCGCGCGCCCGTACGCGTTCGCGCTCGGCCTGGTCGGCAAGCAGCCGCGGGCGTTCTACGCCGTGGGCCGCGACCTCCACGTCGTGGATGCGAAGGGCGACACGCGTGTGATGACACTCCCGCCGCGCACCGGCGCTCCCCTCGGCGGCATCCTGTCGATCGTCCCGAGCCGCGATCGCCGGCGCCTCGCGGTCGCCACCACCGACGAGCTCGTCATCGTCGACGTCGCGCGCATGGTGCCGGTGATGTCCGAGCCCTCGACGGAGACCTCGGCGGTCGCGTGGTCACCGGATGGCAAGCAGCTCGCCGTGGCGCACCGCACCGGGATCGAGCTGTGGGTGCTTCCCCGCTCCAGATGACCCGAAACGACCCTTCACGAACCGCGTAGAGGTCGACATGCCACGAAATCTCCTCACCCTCCTCGCCCTCGCCACCTCCATGCTCGTTGCCACACCGGCGTTCGCCGATCAGTGCGCATGGGTCGAACCTGCCGTGGCACAAGCCGCCGCGAAGGAGCTCTCCGGCGGCCGGCGCGTCGTCGAGCTCTGCGAACCCTGCAAGGAAACCAAGCCCACGGGCAAGCGCATGCTCGCGCGCAATGGCGTCGTGCGCGAGGTGCCGCGTCACCCCGAGTACAAGCAGGTCACCATCGACGGCAAGCTCGTCGATCTCGCGTACCTGTTCGTCGAGAGACGGCAGGGAGTATTCGAGAACGTCGCGCTGATCTCCGGCTGCCCGGCCGTATCGGTGTCGCGCGAGCTGCGCATCCCCTGAGGCGCGCGGTACCGTGGTCATGCCGCTGCATGACGCTGTTCCCCCCGACCTTGCCGTCCGCCGTTCGCGATCTCGCGAGCAGCGACCGTGCGCGTCGCGAACGATCGCTGCAGACACTCGCCCAGGTCTACTGGACACCGGTCTACAAGTACGTTCGGCTGCGCCACGCGATCGATCCGGCGAAGGCCGAGGATCTCGTGCAGTCGTTCTTCGCGCGGATCGTCGAGGGCAGCGCCCTCGTCGGTCACGATCCGCAGCGCGGCCGGTTCCGCACGTTCTTGAAGAGCGCTCTCGACAACCATGTCATCGACCAGCATCGGCGGCAGACCGCGGCGCGGCGCGGCGGCACCCTCCCGGCCGTGGACCTCGCCGACGTCGAGCGGGAGCTCGTCACCGAGATCAGCGAGGACGTGTTCGATCGCGAGTGGCTACAGCGCGTGGTCAAGCTCGCGGTCGAGCGCACGCTCGAAGCGCTCGACCGCCGCAAGAAGCCTGTGCACGCCGAGCTGTTTCGCCGCTTCCATCTCGCGGATGATGCGCCGAAATACGAGGCGGTCGCCACCGAGCTCGGCATCACCACGACCGACGTCACGAACTGGTTGCACGTCGCCCGCCGCGAGTT
>JAYVLW010000493.1:0-16133 GCA_043759315.1 Myxococcales bacterium | reverse complement strand
TTACGGTCGTTACGGCGGGTGGTGCTCATACCAGGGTGGGCTGACGTCATCTCTGACTGCTTTGTGACGACACGCGTCACCTGGGGTGATCCATCCGGGACAATCGCGGCGGAGTTCCCTTTTAACGAGGGCGATGATAGGGGGCAAGAAAAAGTGCCACTAGATTTGGTGGGTCTCCCGGGATCGTGTCCTACCCCTAGTGTGTGCTGGAGTGAGATATCCACGTGGAGTACCTGTGGATTGAGGGTGGATTGAGAGTGGACGGGGATCCGATTCTTGAGGGATTTTCAGTCCTTGATCGGCGCTGTGGACAAGCTTGTGGGTAACCGAAAACCTCGAGTTGACGCGATGAGTTACCGGGGAGATCTCCCCGGAAAAAAAGTTGTGTAGTGGTCCGGATTGGTGTGGAACAGAGGATTTTCGGGAGCAGATCCCGCCCATTTTTCGGGCAGTTTTTCGACGCTGACGCAGTGCGAAATGGCGCCAGGTTTTCAGAGCTGTGTGCCGCATTACGCGGCAGGGCTCGAGGCCGCGTGAGATCCCCTCGGTGAAGTGTTTCCACGCGTCGACCGCAGCGTCACCCACTCGCGACGGCGGGCTTGCTCGGCGTTTGTAGAAGGTGGGAATGCACCAGGACTCGATCCGCTTTCACGGCTCGTATCGCTACGCGAGCCCCCAGATCCTGGCCCGCGCGCTCGCCACCGCCCGCGCTTGGCTCGACGACGAGGAGCTCTACGATCTCGACGGGGACTGGCTCGGCCACTTCGTGGCCAGCGGCGCCACGTTGCGGATCGACACGCTGCTACCGATCGAGGCGGATCGCTTCGCCGCGGTCGCCGTGATGGAAGCGCTCGCCCACGACGCGCTCGAGGGCATCGTCGAGGCACGGCGCGGCGCCGAGCGCCTGGATGCGTTCCCATGCGGGACGGACGACTGAGCTAGCGATACCGCGCGAGCTCGGACTTCGCGCGGGAACGGATCGACGCATTCGGGTGATCGCGCGCCGTCTCCTCGAGATACTCCACGGCGGCCGGACCGATCTCGGTGCGGAGGAACTGCGCGAGCTCGTCGTTGTACGACGGCGTGGTGATGAAGCCTTTGAGCACGATCTTGATCAGCTCGGGATCGGTCTTGAACCGGGGCTCGAGGCGCACGGCGTCGCGGAACTGCTTGAGGCCATCGGTCCACCACAGCTTCGCGAAGTACAGCTTGCCCGCCAGGTACGGCAGCTCGGCGTCGCCGGGGAACGCGGCGCGCGACTTGGTGAGGAGGTCGAGGGCAGCCTCGCGCTCGCCGTTCGTCGCGAGCTCGGAGGCGCGCGCGAGGATCTTCTGCGCGCCATCGCCGGAGGGCTCCATCTCGATCTCTCCGCTACCGTGGGCGATGGCCGCATCGGCCGGCGTGTCCTTCGACGACGCGCCACCGCCGGCGATCACGGCGATCAGGATGATCACGACGAGCAGGCCACCGCCCGCGATCGCGAGCTGCTTGCGCGTGAACGGCGACCCCGGTGAAGCCGCCGGCGCCGGCGAGTGCTCCGCGATCTCGACGAGCGGCACCTTCGCGGTGGGCTGGGTGGGGAGCGTGACGCCGTAGGGTTGCGGGATCGGCGCGCTGACCGGGGCGCTGCGCGCCTCCTGCGGGATCGACAGCGACGGTGATGCGACGGGCATCCCGAGCTGCGTGCCGCCCTGTGGCAGCATCATCGACTCGGTGATCTGCAGCGTGCCGAGGCCCTCGAGCGCGGCGACGAACTCGGCAGCGGTCTGATAGCGAGCGTCGGCCGGCTTCTGCAGCGCCTTCGCGACCACCGCCTCGAGCTCGCCGAAATCGACGCCGGGGAGCATGTCGGCGAGCCGCGGCGGCGGCTGCTTGAGATGCATCGACACGACCTCCATCGGATCGTCGCGCTCCGAATGAAACGGCTTGTGCGCGGTGAGCAGCTCGAACAGCAGCACGCCGCACGCGTACAGATCGCAGCGAGAATCGATAGGGGTGCCGCGGATCTGCTCGGGCGCCATGTATGCCGGGGTCCCGACGACGATGCCGGAGGTCAGCTTCGAGGTCTGCTGCTCGGCGGTGAGGCGCGCCAGGCCGAAGTCGAGGATCTTCACGTGATCGCCGAGGCCGGTCTTCTGCCCGAGGATGATGTTCGCCGGCTTGATGTCCCGGTGGATGATGCCCAGCTCGTGGGCGTGCGCGACCCCCGACAGCGTCTGCTTCACGATCTCGACGGCTCGGGGGATCGGAACCGGGCCCAGGTCGATCAGCGACTTGAGATCCGTGCCGGTGATGAAGTCCATCACGACGTACGGCTTGTCGTTGTGCATGCCCACATCGAGAACGGCCGCGCAGTGCGGGTGCTCGAGCTTCGCCATCGCCATGGCCTCGAGCTCGAACCGCTTGCGGCTCGACAGCTCGTTGGGCAACTCGTCGTGGAGGACCTTGATCGCGACGATCTTGCCGAGCTTCAGGCGCTCCGCGCGATAGACCACGCCCATCGCGCCCTGAGCGATCGGCTCCAGGACCTTGTAGCGACCGTCGAGGACGGCGCCGGAGAGATCCCCGTCAGGCACCCGCCGAGTCTAGCGCGGGCGGACGGTTCGCCGGAAGCTGTGGTCACCAGCAACGGGCCGTTCCAGACCGCCGAGCACGATCGCCGCTGCCAGTCCCCGCATCGATTCGTGGTACCAGAGCGACGTGCGCTGGATCTTCGTCCTCGTCCTCGTGGCCTCCGGCTGCGGCAAGGATCGTCAAGCCCAGGCAACGCAACCGGCGACCGAACAACGTGTGATCTCGCTGACGCCCTCGGCGACCGAGGTGGTCGCGGCGCTCGGATCGGCCGCCCTGCTCGTGGGGGTCGACGAGTACTCCGAGTACCCGGCCGAGGTGAAGCGGCTGCCCAAGGTCGGCAGCTTCACGACGCCGAACCTCGAGGAGATCGTGCGGCTCAAGCCGACGCTCGTGATCGTGGACGACATCCATGCCAACGCGGCGGGGGCGCTGCACGACGCGGGGATCACCACCGTCGAGTGCAAGATGCACACGCTGCCGGACGTGATGGCGGCGCTGCGCACGGTCGGAGCGAAGATCGGCAAGGCGGCGGAAGCGGATGGCGTGGTGGCGAAGATCGAGGCGGCCGTCGAGACGGCAGTGACGCAGCGCCCAGCGAAGCGGCCGCGCGTGATGCTGATCATCGACCGCGAGGCCGGTGGACTCGGCAACCTGATCGCCGCCGGCACCGGCACGTACATCGACGAGCTGCTCGCCGTGGTCGGCGGCGAGAACGTGCTCGCGGGCGCGGGCGTGAAGTACCCGAAGATCTCGCTGGAGGAGGTGCTGCGCGCGCAGCCGGAGGTCATCCTCGACCTCTCGTACGCGGCGCGCGGCGACAAGGGCCTCGAGCCGTGGAAGGCCGCGGAGGTGCCGGCCGTGACGGCGGGGCGCGTGGTGCCGCTCGCGGAGCCATTTCTGATCGCGCCGTCGCCGAGAGTGGACGCGGCGCTTGCCGTGCTGGCGAAGGCGATCGCGGCTCCGTAGCGGAACGGTAGCGGAACGGGGACGGTTTCAACTTACGCGACTAGCGGAACGGGGACGGTTTCAACTTACGCAACTTGCGATCGCCAAGTGCGCGATTTCTCGTGTGAGCTAACAGGAACGAACTGAGCGCTGAGCGCTGGGCGCCGAGCGCTGGGGGGCGCCGAGCGCTGGGGACCGAGCGCTGGGGACGGTTTCAACTTACGCAACTTGCGATCGCCAAGTGCGCGCGCTGTCGTCAGCAAGTGTTGTTCGGTCGTGAAGCGTCGGCGAAAGAGCCGCGGTTTGCGGATACACGCACCTCGTGGATGTTCGAGGAGTTCGCGATCGCAAGTTGCGTAAGTTGAAACCGTCCCCGTTGTCCGTCCCTCCCCGTTGTCCGTCCCCGTTGTCCCGCGAACGTGTACCAGTGCGCGAAGGGGTCACCCGCTCGGGGCGAGCCCGTATGGAGTCCAGGATATGACCGGCAACGTCCTCGAGTGGGCCTCGGATTTCAACAACGAGTTCGCGCCGACCTGCGCCGAGCCGTGCGTCGACCCGGAGGGCGTGCCCCAGTCCGCGGCCGATCCGACGTACTTCCCGGTGCGCAGCTCCGGCTACGCAGATCGCTACGTGGGTGGCTTCATCGACGACCGCTGGGATCACTACTGGCGACCGGACATTGGCTTTCGCTGCGCGCTGCGATGACCTAGCGCTGGCCGGCGTCGGCGTCGAGCGCCACCAGGCCCGCGGTCCACTGCGCGAGGGTCTCGGGCGTGGGGAGCGCGATGCGGATCGAGCGGCAGTTGCGCGGCGCGAACGAGGCGAACGTGCGGATCGCCTCGAGCGTGAGGCGCGCACCCAGGCCATGGGGCACGCCACCGACACCCGTGCCGAGCGCGGGGAACGTGATGGAGCGATAACCGCGGCGCTCGGCCTCGAACAACGTGCGGAGGACGGTGCGCTGGATGCAGATCGCTCCGGCCGCGGCGGCGACGGCATGCGCGAGCGCCTGGCAGTGGAGGCGGCCGGGGTTGGTCCAGGTCACCTTCCCCATGGTCTGCGCGCCGTAGGTGCGCAGCTCGGTGAGGATCTCGTCGCCACCGGCCCTGCGGAGTGCGCCGGCGACGCCGGTGTCCATCTCCATCGTCTCGTTCGCGGTGGAGACGATGACGTCGGTGGTCGCGGTGACGATGTCCCTGTGCTCGAGCGTGATCGCGACGTTGCCGACGTGCGCGATCTCGTCGTCGTGGCGACGGATCTCCGGGGGCGGCGTGGCGATGCGCTCGAGCATGCGCGCGGTGCCGAGCGCGGACTCCGGGCGAGCGGCGGGATCCTTGCTGAGCAACCGCGCGAGGACGGCACCGAAGTACGCGCCGACGGGATCGGTCGACACCGGAACCACGTACGGCTCGTCGCAGTGGAGGCGGGCGAGCTCCATCGCGGAGCCGGCGATGAACGGCGGCGTGCGTTGCCAGAGAAGGTGAAGGGTGGCGCCGGCCGAGTACAGATCGGTGCGCGCGGTGGCGCGACCGCCGGTCCATAGCTCGGGTGCGATGAACATCGGCGTACCGGCGACGGCCCCGTGGTGCGCGCCGGTGGGGTCGACGGCGATGCCCAGATCGCCGACGAGCGCGTCGCCAGAGCCGGCGAGGAACAGGTTCGGCGGCTTGATATCGCGATGGACGACGCCGGCGACATGGATCGCGGCGAGCCCCTGGAACACGTGGACCGCGTAGCGCACGAGGGTGGCGACCGGGATGTGGCGATCGGCGGCGTCGTGGATCGCGAGGAGCTCGTCGAAGTCGATGCCGTCGACGTAGCGCTGCATCACGTACGGCAGGCCCTGCTCGATCCCCGCGTCGAGCACGGGGACGACCCACGGGGAGCCAACGCGCGCGGCGAGGTGCGCCTCGGAGAGCGAGTCCGGACCGGCGTTGTGGAACAGCTTGATGACGACGGGGATGCGCAGGCTGACGTGGCTCGCGAGGTACGCCTGTCCCATCGCGCCCGCGCCCAGGAGGCTGCGGATCTTGAGGCCGCGGAACATCTTGCCGACCTGGAGACCGGGGATCGCGATCGGCTGCGTGGCCGCGTTGCCGGTCGCGCGCGTTTCACTCATCGCGACGTCGTTGGGATCCCCCGCCACCGCACCAGAGTATCACCGCCCGGCTTCGTCGCGCAGTCGGGCGTGCTCGAGCAACAGGTGCGTGATGGAGCCTTCGAGGTCCGCCGTCACCGGCGAGGCCGCGCCGGCGGAGAGCTCGAAGTAGCCGGCCTGCCAGTCGAGGACGTCCATGATCACGGTGCGCGAGTCCTCGTGCGACGTCGAACGAGCGCGGACGATCCGGCCCTCGACGAAGTCGATCCACGCGACCGATTGCTCGCGCGTGACGGAGAGCTGGCCGCTCTTGCGCTCCTGCTCGAACATCGTCATCAGCGAAGGGAGAGGGACCTCGGTCAGCGCGCCGCGGAGCACGACGCGCTCGGTGTCGCGCTGGCTCGCGCGGGCCCAGCGACGCGCGCGGATGATCACCTCGAGCACCGTGAACGGCTTCGGGATGAAGTCCATCGCGCCGAGCTGCACGGACTGGAGCCGCGAGAGGTCGCTCGCGTCCTCGCACATCATCATCACCGGGACGCTCGCGAGCTCGGCGTGGCGGCCCATCTCCTGGAGGACGTGGAGGCCATCGACGACGGGCATGTCCCTCTCGATGAGGACGACGTCCGGCGTCTTCGACAGGCAGGCGCCGATCGCCTCCATGCCGTTGGTCGCGGTGGCGACGGAGAACCCGGCGTTGTCGAGCGCTGTGGACAGGCGCTCGAGGAGGCGCGTCGAGGGATCGCCGACCACGATCCGGATATCCGCCCTCGCCTTCGCCTGGGTCTTCGCGTTGGACTCGAGGAGTCGCGAGACCGCCTCGGCGAACATGTCGTCGCCTGGACGCACGGGATCGCGAAACACGACGCCGATGCCAGGGAATCGGCCGAGCGTGCGCGCTTCGACCTCGGCGAGACTGTGCGTGACCTGGCCGGTCGTGAGGAGGCGCTGACCGTTCGGCGAGATCACGACCTGGACCACCGTGCCGGCGGGCAGCGGGGGAGACATGCGGATGAACATGCCGAACGCGGAGAGATCCTGGGAGACGGCGCGCAGCTTCTTCCCGTTCGCGATCACCTCGACCGGAAGATTCATCGCTACGCGGTTGTTCCGACGACGCACCCGGTACCAGGAGTAGCGCGTTTCCGGCGAGGAGTCAGCTATGGTAGCGGGCGATGGCGAGGCTCGCGCTCCAGGACGTCAGCGTCGCGCTCGGCGCGCGCGATGTCGTGAGCAATGTGTCGGTGGAGGTCGGTGAGGGCGAGCTGGTGGTGATCGTCGGGCCGAACGGCGCCGGCAAGACCACACTGCTGCGCGCGATCGCGGGCCTCGTGCGGCCGCGGACCGGGAGCGTGCGGGTGATGGGGCACGATCCCATGCAGTCGGTGCGGCGCGTGATCGCGCGAGACCTCGCCTATCTGCCGCAGCAGTACGAGATGGCGTTTCCGTTCGCGGTCGAGGAGGTGGTGCTGCTCGGGCGGTTCGCGCGACAACACGGCCTCGGGCTGGCGTCGGATGCGGACCTCGAGGCGGCGCAGATCGCGATGAAGGCGTGCGCGGTCGATGACCTCGCGACACGGCGCTTCGACGAGCTCTCCGGTGGCGAGGCGCGGCGCGTGATCATCGCCCAGGCGCTGTGTCAGGGCGCGAAGTGCCTGCTCCTCGACGAGCCGACCTCGGGGCTCGATCCAGCGCACGCGCGCACCGTGTTCGAGGTGCTGCGCGCACAGTGCGATGCCGGCTCCAGCGCGGTGGTGGTGACCCACGATCTCGATCTCGCGCTGCGGTTCGGAGGCACCATGTGGCTGGTCGCCGATGGGCGGCTCGCGGCGCGCGGGGCGCCTGCAGACGTGCTCGCGGCGGCGGAGACCCAGAAAGCGTTCGGCGTGGCGATCCACGTCGGCGATCTTCCCGACGGAGGTCGGTTCGCGGTGCCCCGGTGAGCGGGTTCATCAGCGGAAGCAGCAAACGGCTGACGGCGCGGCGGTTCGTGATCGCGATCGTGGTGTGCGCGTCGCTCGCCATCGTCGTCGGGATCGCGGCGCTGCTGATCGGCGTCGGGACGGTGCGCGGGGAGCGCCAGCTCGAGCTGCTCGGGATGGACGCATTCCGCGAAGGCACAGGGCAATGGCAGATCCTCGTGGTGCGGTTGCCGCGCGTCCTGGCGGCGCTGCTGGTCGGCGGCGCGCTCGCCGGCGCGGGATGCGCATTGCAGGCGCTGCTGCGCAATCCGCTTGCGGAGCCGTTCACCCTCGGCATCTCGTCGGGCAGCTCGCTGGCGGCGGTGATCGCGATCCGGGTCGGGGTGGAGAGCTCGTTCGGCGGCGCCGGCGTGGGGGTCGCCGCCCTCCTCGGCGCGATCGGCACGCTGCTCGTCGTGTGGCGCCTCGCAGCCGTCGGCCGCTCGCTGCCGCCGGCGACCCTGATTCTCGCGGGCGTCACGCTCTCGATGTTCTGCTCGGCGGCGAGCGTGCTGATCCAGTACACGAGTGACTTCACCGAGGTGAGTCACATGCTGCGGTGGATGCTCGGCGGCCTCGACTCGATGCGCCTGTCGACGGTGAAGTACGCCACGCCGCCGATCCTCGTCGGCCTCGTGGTGCTCGCGATGTACGGGCGCGCCCTCAACGCCCTGGCGGCCGGGCCCGAGGTCGCGGCGTCGCTCGGCGTGCGCGTGGGCCGGACCACGGTCGTCGTGTTCTTCCTGGCCTCGCTCCTCGTCGGTGCGGCGATCGCGGTCGCAGGCCCGATCGGCTTCGTCGGCCTGATCGTCCCCCACGCCCTCCGCGCGCTCATCGGCCCGGACCATCGCCTCTTGATCCCCGCCTCCGTGTTCGGCGGCGCGGTGCTGCTCACCGTGTGCGACACACTCGCGCGCACGGTGACCACGCCGCTCCCGACCGGCGCGGTCACCGCGCTGCTCGGCGGCCCGTTCTTCGTTTTGATCCTCGTCCGGCAAAAGGCCCGGGCGGCAATGTGGGGGCGCGCGTGAGCGTCCGGGCTAGGGGACGGTTTCAACTTACGCAACTTGCGATCGGTAACCCCTTGATGTGTCTCGGAAGCAGCGCATGAGCGAGCGCGTCCTGCGGCACGTGCTCGAGTCGATCTCGCCCGCGTCGGCGGCGCACGCCGAGGGCGCGCGGCTGAACGTCGCCGGCGCGGCGATGCCACTGCTCGAGCGGCTCGCGATGACGCTCGGCGGCGCGCAGCACTCGGCGCGGCCGCGCGCCGAGCGGCGGACGATCGTGGTGGTCGCGGGCGACCACGGCGTCGGCGATCCGGGCATCGCGCTCGGTGCATCCCACCCGACGGTGATCGCGGCACACGCGATCGCGGACGGTAGTGCTGCGCTGGCTCAAGTTGCGCGATCGACCAGGACGCCGGTGCTGCTTGTGGATTCTGGCGCGCGCGAGACCGCGGCCATGCCAGCAACCGCGGTGCAACTCGGGCGAGGCGCGAGCGGGAACCTCCTGCGCGGCCCGGCCATGACGATCGTCGACGCCGCGCTCGGGCTGGAGGCCGGCATCGCCCTCGCGATCTCCCTCGCCGATCCGGGCCTCGATGTCCTCGCGCTCGGGGCGATCGGTGTGGGCGCGGACGTGGCCTCGATGGCGCTTCTCGGCGCAGCGCTCGGGGCCGCGCCTACTGGCTTCTCGGATCCGGTCGCCGAGACCGCGGGTGCACGGGGGGTGGAGCTCGCCGGCGCGAGTGGGCTCGATCTCCTCGCGGCGTTCGGCGGGCCAGAGACCGCGGTGCTCGCCGGTGTAATGGTGACCGCGGCTTCGATGAACGTGCCTGTCGTGCTCGATAGCTACGCGACCGGGGCGGCCGCGCTCGTCGCCGTCGCCCTCGCGCCGAACGTGCGCGGCTACCTCGTGGCGGCGCACAGCGGCACGTTCACCCACCCGCGGATCCTCGCGCACCTCGGGCTGACCCCGATCTTCGAGGTGGGGCTCGGCCATGGCGAGGGCGCGGGAGCGGCGATGATCTTGCCCCTGCTCGATCAGGTGGCGGCGCTCAGCGGTCGAGAGTAGATCTTGTCGGTGAGCGAACCGCGGCGGAGAAGCACGGGGACTTTCGAGGTGGAGCGGACAACCGGTTCGCACGAGGTCCTCGATCGGCTGTTCGTCTACGGCACCATGCGCCAGGGGCAGACCGCGCGCTCCTTGATCGCGAACCAGATCACTCACTGCGTCTCTGCCCACACCACCGGTGCGATCTACGCATTCCCGATGGGCTACCCCGGCTTCTGCGAAGGCGATGGCAGGGGCAAGGTCTCCGGCGAGGTCCTCTGGCTGACCGATCTCGCGGCGACCTTCGGCTTGCTCGACGCTTACGAGGGCAACGACTTCGCCCGCGTGATCAAGCAGGTCACCCTCGCCACCGGCGAGGAAGTCTGGACCTGGATCTACACCCTCTCCGATCCGGGCGCCGTGAAGCACGGAACTCTGATCCCCGACGGCGACTGGGTGCGCCACTGGACGGAGCAGCAATAGCTGTCCCGTCGCCGGCGAGACCCACGCGGTCACCGGCGCGCTCATGGGCGGGCCCGTGGGCAAGAGGTCACGGTGGGCGACACGCGAAGTCGGTACCGGCGGTGTCCGGCAGCCGTACGGCTGAGTGTGCGCACCGAGTCCGGGCGCCGCGTTCGCTTCGCGCGCGAATCAGTCGTTCAGCGCATCGTCCTCTTGTCGCGCCGCGCCGCCCACATGTTGTCGACGAGGTTCGGGTACCGTCGACCAGCGCGTTCCGCGCGAGCTCGGGCGGCGGCTTTCGCCTCCGCGGAGAGCGGCGTGCGCGGAGCCGCCGGTCGCTTGCGCTCCCACGGCAGAACTTTCGTCACACGCGTGGATGCCGCTCCCGGACTGCGAGTTACGCAGTTTCGAGGGGTTGGCGATCGCAAGTTGCGTAAGTTGAAACCGTCCCCAGTTCCGGACGCAACCGCCGGCGGGTGCTGCCGATAGGGCGTCCCCATGACGAAGAACATGCTGGTCGTGGTCCTGGCCGCAGTCGGTTGCGGCAACATTTCTGATCCTTCGAGCGGCTCCGACGATGCCGCCGAGCAGCCAGACGGCGGCATGACGGAGACCGATGCCGGCGAGGCACCGATCGATCCGAAGGTGCTGTCGATCGTGCCGACGCAGTGGAAGGACGAGCGCAACGATGCGATCGACTTCTCGACCGGCGAGCCCGTGCACACGCACCAGGGATCCGGAATCACGATTGCGGGGGGCGGAGGGTGTCCGACCGCGTATCACTACGCCTACCTCATGGACCGGGCGCCGGCGTTCGGGCGACAGGTGACGCAGAACGCGATGGAGATCGAGATCGCGGTGCCGACGATTCCGCTCGACGAGAGCGCGTCGGCGTATCGGCTGACGACCGGGGCGGGAACTGTGGTGATTCCGTGGACGTCGCTCGGCGCCGTGCCCGCGAGCGGGCGCGTTCGGATCGGGCTGCACCGCGACGAGACGCCAAAGCTCGGGACGTACGAGGGCGAACTGCACTTCGATGTTCGCGTCCGCGACACGGCGGGTGCGGAGCAGCTGGCCACCGCGTGCTGGGTGCATCACCCGATGGCGGCGCCGGTATACGTCGAAGCGCCGCAGTCGGCGCTCGGACCGGGCTCGCTCACCGCGCGACTGCTGTCCACGGCATCGCACGTGATCGATCTTCTCACCCCGACGACGAGCGCTCCCGTGGAAGTGTTCAGCGCACGGGTCACGCAGCAGACCGCGGAGCCGGTCACGATCTCGTTCGCCCCCGCACCGCCGAGCGGCACGTTCAGTGTGACGCTCGCCCATCTGTACACGGCCACGGGGGCGGCGGCCGTGCCAGGTAACTGCGACGACTTCCCCGATTCGTGCGATCAGTCGCCGGTCCCGACGCTCGCCCCGATCACCGCAGCCGGGCCACTGACCACCGGAACCTGGTCATGGAGGATGGTGGACGAGGTATCGGGGGAGAGGGTGCCGTGCTCGACCACGGGGTGTGAGCTCGCCGGCCGTGCACCGGGCGCGGCGCCGCGCGTGTACCGGGTGACCGTCTCGGCAGGCGAGCTCTGGAACCTGTGGCCCCATCCGACGCAGTTCGCGGTCGCCGAGATCTCGATCACCGGAAGCCTGGTCGCCGGCGCGTTGCTGACATCGAACACGGTGGTTCGCTGCACGCGCCTGAAGATGCTGAACGGGATCACCGCGTGTATCGCTGCAGCGACGTACACGGAGCTGCTCGCACTCGACCGGGCCACGCTCGCGATGCCGACGCGCACCATGCAAGTCCTGACGGGGACCAGCAGCATCCCGAGCACGCCGGTGCCGTATCTGGCCGCTGGCTCGGTCGCCGCGCCGGCGGTCAACTGGAACGGCGGCGACGGTCCCCTCTGAGGGTCAGATCTCGGTCCAGTCCAGGTCGTCGTCGATGGTCGTGAAGTTCACCGTCGACATCTCTTCATGCGAGGGGCGGGTTCGCTCCGCGTCCTCCTGCTCCTCGCGGATCCACTTGCCGGTCTCGGCGGTGGCCGAGCCGGGGTTGGGCACCGGATGACCATGAAGCGTGGACGCGATCAGCTCCGCCAGTGCCTGGGGATCCCTGGACCCTTTGACCTCGATCTCGATCATGAGAGCGCTGTACCAGAGCACCTGGGGGGCGCGTCCTCGTGCCTGATCACAACAGCTGCTGATCAGGCTTCGCAGATGACAGCCAGCCAATCCGGAGGGATCGGCGGCGGTTAGATGAGGAAGTGACCGATGACGGCCATCGACAGAGCGGCGAGGGCGGCGGCGATCGTTCCGACGCCAATCCTGGCGGTCGGGAGGGTTACTCGTTGCGGCACGGGGGAGACTTTGCCGGTTTGGAAGGAAAGATCAAGTTCCCCACGACCGGATCGCAGACGGGTAACTTACTGCATTATTTCAATGCAATAGCGCGCAAACCAGATGCCACAATCCGGACCTAGGAACCGCGCGCCTGCTTGATCAGCCGGAGGTAGGAGGCCTGGGCGCGGACAGCCAGATCGAGCAGCTCGGTGATCAGGAACTGGGGCGGTGGCCCCCCGAGCGTGTGCGCATAGATGAGGTTGACCGCGCGCTGCTTGACCAGGATCGGGATGACGACCACATCGACCGGTTCGGGGGTGGTCCCGAGGGCCGCCCACAGCTTGACCTCCACCGGCTTCGCGGAAGACGGCGATGGACCAACGAACGCCTCGCTCGCATCGTGGGCAGATTGCAGGGACGATGCGCCGCCGAGCGGCAGCGAGAGCTCCTCGATCGGCGTGGTGCACACGGCCGGCGGCGCCACGTAACCGCGCCAGCCGAGCGCGTTGCCGTCGCGGATCAGGAACACGACGAGCGCATCGCACCGCCCCTTGGCGTACTCGACCAGCGTCTCGGCAATGGTCTCGCGGTGCGTGGCGGTATCGATCGCCTCGCATGCCGCGCCATACGACAGCGCGTGCGGGATCTGCGCACCGGAGGTGAGCTGCTGCGAGTTGCGACGCCGGCGCGGCTCGAGCGTGAACGACGGCGGCATCACCATGCCCTGCGCCGGCTGCTGGCGCCGGCGATCGTCGCGGGGCGGCTCGTTCTCGGTGCCGGGGCGCGCCGACCGGATGAAGCGCGCCCGACGCGGCGTGCCGAACAGTCGCTCGAGGTAATACAGCGCGCGCAGCTCGGGCACGACGTAGGGGGTGACCTTCGCGTCGAGACGCACCTTGAGGCGGCCGATCGCCTCGGCGTCGGTGGGATCGACCATCGCGACGGCGACGGTGTCCTTGGCCTCCCCGAGGTACGCGAGCGGGATCGCGCGCTCGCGGTGGGCCTCGTCGGAGCCGATCCGGTCGAGTAGCTCGGGATCGGCCTCGTCGAGGAGCGTGGGCGTGGCCATCGGATAGCCGCTCAGCTCGGCAAGGTACGACGACAGCATCTCGAGATCGATGAAGCCGAGCTCGACGAGGTTGGTGCCGAGCCGGCCACCGTAGAGCACCTGGTTGCGCAGCGCGCCCTCCAGCTGCGAGAGCCCGATCGCGGCGTTGCGCAGCAGCAGCGTCCCGAGCTTCATCCAGCCGAAGTGTACACCGCGTACCGCGTGGGATCGGGAACGCCCGCCTCGGCGAAGCCTTTCTTGCGGAGCGCGCATGCGTCACAGCGGCTACACGCGAGGTCGCCGACCGGGTCGTAGCAGGAGTGAGTCAGCGCGTAGTCCACGCCGAGGCGCTGGCCGAGCACGATGATCTGCGCCTTCGTCAGCTCGATGAGCGGCGCGTGGATGCGAAAGCCACCTCCGCGGGTGGCCACCTGTGCGAGCGCCTCGAACGCGCGGATGAACTCGGGGCGGCAATCGGGATAGCCGCTCGCATCGAGCACGTTGACCCCGACGAACAGATCGCGTGCGCGGAGGCTCTCCGCCCAGGCGAGGGCGAGCGACAGGAGCACGGTGTTACGCGCTGGAACGTAGGTCGAAGGGACATCGCCGGGTGCGCCGATCTCCGCGAGCGTGCGGTCCTTGGGGACCGGCATGCCGACGGTCGTCAGCGCGCTGGCCGCGAGCGATGACAGATCCACTTCGACGATCCTGTGATCCACGACACCTGCCGCAGCGGCAACGCGGCGCGAAGCGGCGAGCTCCACCTCGTGCAGCTGCCCGTAACGCACCGTCAAGGCTCGGCACGTGAACCCTGCGTCCCGTGCGACCGCGAGAGCGGTGGTCGAGTCGAGGCCTCCGGACAGCAGGACGACGGCGTCGGGCATGGAGGATCCTTAGCGCATGTTATCGTCGGGTGTGTGAGGGTTGCGGTCGTCATCTTTGCGGTCGCGCTTGGTGGATGCCGAGCGCTGATCGGGATCGACGAGCCGGTGGTCGCTTCCGATGCGCTGGTCGGTGATGGAGTCGACGCCGTGCCCACCGACGCCCGCGAGTGCTTCGGCGTGGCGCCGTTCGAGCTGTGCACGAGGGCGCCGGTACGAACCAGCTTCGATGTCTCCGCGGCGGAAGTCCTCGACACCACCAGTACCTGCGACGTGATCATCCGCGGCTGGTGCGTGGTGATCGCGAACAACGTCTCGATCGCTGGACAGCTCCGCCTCACGGGCGCTCGACCGTTCGCGCTGCTCGCGCTCAACGCGATGACGGTCAGCGGCACGGTCTCGGCGGATGCCAACGGCAGCACCGCGGGCCCGGGCGCAGACGCGTCGACCTGCAACTCGGGCGTCGCTGCACAGTCCGGGATCAACGGAGGTGGCGGTGGGGGCGGCGGCAGCTTCGCGACGCAAGGGGGCGCCGGTGGTTCCGGGAGCGGAGGCGGGAACGCCGGGGGGACAGCACCGGCCATCGTCCTGGTGATCGATGATCTGCGCGGCGGTTGCCGCGGTAGCGTGGGCGGCCAGGGCAGCACGTCGGCGAACCCCGCGGGTGCAGGCGGCGGCGCCGTCTACTTGCTGTCCGCGGGGGCACTCAGCATCTCGGGAAAGATCGATGCGTCGGGTGGTGGTGGCGGGCGCGGCAATGCGTCGAAGAGCGGGGGCTCCGGCGGCGGCTCGGGTGGAATGATCGTGCTGTGGTCGCCCCAGATCACGGGGAGCCCGTCGCTGATCGCGAACGGGGGCGGTGGGGGCGGCGGGGCCGACAATGGGGCAAGCGGCACCCCGGGGAGCGAGTGCACCTCGACCGCGGCGGCGAACGGTGGTCCCGGTGGCGGCCCCCTCGTCGGCGCCGGCGGCAAGGGCTCGACTGGGAGCGGCCCCGGCAACAGCGGCACCGACGATGCGACCGGCGCCGGCGGAGGCGGGGGCGGTGGTGGTGGTGGCGTGATCCGGATCCTCGGCGGCAATCAGCTCATGAACGCGATGGCCTCGCCACCGCCGAGCTGAGATGGATCGCACGAAGTCGCTCGAGCGCGCGAGCAGCCTCGCCGTGGCCGCTGCCCTGGCAGCGCTCGTCGCGTGGTCGTTCTCCGTGCGGTACGGGATCCTCACGGAGACGCCATTTCCGGTCGGGATCGACGGCTACTTCTATCCGATCCAGCTGCGCTCGCTCCTCGATCACGGCGCCCTCGCGTACCCGGCATCGCCGCTGGGCTTCTGGTTGATGGCGCCGATCGCCGCGCTCACCGATCCGATGACCGGCGCGAAGCTCGGCGCCGCGCTGTTCGGCGCGCTGCTCGCCCTGCCCACGTACGGCGTCGGCGCGCGGCTCGGCACCAGTCGCGGTGCCGGTCTCGTCGCGGCGGCCCTCGCAACCACGAGTGCTGGTTCGATGTTCCTGACGATCGAGTTCGTCAAGAACGGCATCGGGCTGACGGTCGGCATGACCTCGTTATGGCTCGTGCTGCGCGCTCTCGAGCAGCGCACCCGCGCGCGCATCGGCCTCGCGATCGTGAGCGTGGTCGCCGCCTTCCTCGCGCACAAGATGGCGGCCGGGCTCGTCGTGCTCGTCGCGATCCCCGCATCGGTTGCCGAGGCGGCCGAGGCCGGTGTGTTGCGCGGGCGACGCTTGATCTACGCGCTCCTCGGCTTCG
>JAYVLW010000492.1:0-5224 GCA_043759315.1 Myxococcales bacterium | reverse complement strand
GGCCCCGGCTTCGAGATCCCGCTCGAGGCGCGCACTCGCTCGCTGCGGCCCGCGAAGGATGCTGTCGATCGCATCGTCGTCGGCGTGCGGCCCGAGCGGCTGTCGCTGCATGGCAACCGCGATGACATCGCACTCTCCGGCGAGGTCGCGATGCGCGAGGTACTCGGCGCCGAAGTGGTGCTGCACCTCGAGTCGGCCTCCGGCCCCCTCACCGTGCGCACCGACGCTGGCTCGGCCCCACGCCCCGGCGACACCGTGCAGGTGTGGCTCGATCCGAAGGCGATCCACGTGTTCGACGGAGCGACGGAGCTCCGGCTGTGAACCGCGGGCGGGAGCCCACCGCGCCGAGCCCTGACAGCTCCGCGCGGACGCGAGTGGTTCGCGCCCTGCTCGGCTGGCGCACGACCGAGACGTCGGCGGTGCCGCCGCCACCGCCGACGCCCTCGCGCGTGGTGCGTGCGCTGCCGATCCTGCTCGTGGTGATCGTGGCGCTGCTCGGTGCGTGCGATCGCGCGTCGAACGCGACCGTGCTGTGGCACGCGTACAACGGAGCGGAGCGCGATGCGCTGGTGGCGAGCGCCGCCCGCTGGAACGCGGCGCATCCCGACAAGCCGCTCGAGCTCGTCGCGGTTCCCTATGGCGCGTTCGCCGACAAGCTGACGAGCGCGATCCCCGGCGGCAACGGCCCCGATCTGTTCATCTACCCGCAGGACCGGATCGGCGACTGGGCCGACTCCGGCGTGATCGAGCCGCTCGAGTACTGGGTCGATGACGCACGCGCAGACCGGTTCTCCGACGAGGCGGTCGCGGCGATGGCCTACCGGGGCTCGCTGTGGGGCCTGCCGATCGCGGTGAAGTCGCTCGCGCTCTACTACCGCACCGACCTCGTGGCCACCCCGCCGCGCACCACGGACGAGCTCCTCGCGATGATCCCCGCGAAGCATGGGTATGCCGTCGCCTACGCGAACGTGGATCTCTATGGCCACGCGCCCTGGCTATTCGGGTACGGCGGCAAGATCCTCGACGACGACGGGCGGATCGCGATCGCCACGCCGGAGGCCGCCGCCGCGATGACGTTCGCCCGCGAGCTGGTCGCGAAGGGCCTCGCCCCCGATCACGCCGAAGGACCGCTGGTCGCCACGCTGTTCAACGAAGGCAAGGCGGTGACCGCGATCTCTGGACCGTGGTTTCAGTCCGACATCGCCGTGAACGTCCCCTGGAAGGTCACGACGCTGCCGATCGTGAGCGCGACGGGACGAGCCGCGGCTCCGTTCCTCGGCGCCGAGGGCATCCTGATGTCGGCCCGCGCCCACGACAAGGACACCGCGTTCGCGGTGATGGACGCACTGACCTCCGATGTCGCCGCGATCGAACGAGCGAAGCTGGCGCGCCAGGTGGTGCCGAACGTTCGCGCGTTCGACGATCCGGCCATCGCGGGAGATCCGACGCTGCGCGCGTTCCGAGATCAGCTCGCGCACACGGTACCGATGCCGAAGGGCGCCGCGATGCGCATGGTGTGGACGCCGTACAAGACGGCGCTCGGCGAGGTGGTCGCAGGCCGCGCCGAGCCGGGACCGCAGCTGCTCGCGGTGGAGCGTGAGGTCGCGAGCTACCTGGTGCCGGAGGCGAAGTGACCACGGTCGTGCGTCAGCTCCGCGACTTCGCCGTCGGCGCCGCGGTGTGCATCCTGATCGCGAGCGCGGCGTTCGTCGGCGTGCGCAACCGCGAGCTCGCGGCTCGCCAGCGCACGCTCGCCGATCGCGCGGCGGCGGAGATCGCCCTGGGCCGCAGCCTGCCCGACGTGCGCGCCGTCATCGTGGGTCCCGCGACGACCTCGCCGAAGCGGGCGTACCTGAAGACCCGCCAGATCAACGACGGCTCGGGGTGGCGGCCGCTCACCGCGGGATCGCCTGGCGCCGCCGCCGATGACAAGCTGTTCTACGATGCAGCCACGCAGTTCGATCGCGCGCGGCTCCCCGGACGGGTGCCGGATCGTACCGAGCTGCTGCCGGATGGCAGCGGCCGCGCGCTCGCGGTGCGCTGGATCCCGCAGGGCCTCGCGATGGCGCTCACGGCACCAGCGCATCCGGCTCCCTACCCGTTCCTCGTCCTGATCGGCGTGCTCGGGCTCGGCGCCGCGTTCGCCGCCGCCGGTGCGCTCGTCGGCGGTCGAGCGGCGCGCGTCGGGACGGTCGCCGGAATCGCGGCACTCGCGATTCCCTGCGTGCTCTGGCAGTCGTGGATCGCGGCGTCCTTGATCCTGCTGTTCGGCCTCGGCCTCGCGGTCGCACAGGGCGCCCGGCTCACCGATCGGTTCGCCGCCGGCATCCGCAGCCATCGAACCGCGCTCGGCTTCCTCGCACCTGCCGCGGTCTCGATGCTCGTGCTCGTGCTCGCGCCATTCGTGATCGGTCTGGTGCTCGGATTCTACGACCACCACCACGGCACCTGGTCGTTCGTCGGTCTTCATAACTTCGCCGAGATCCTCTCCGGCGGTGGTCGCGCGCTCGACGACCCGCTCAACTTCTGGTTCATCTTCGGTGTCACCGTGTTGTGGACGGTTGCGAACGTGGCGTTCCACGTCACGATCGGCGTCGCGCTCGCGCTGGTGCTCTCGCGCTCGTGGCTGCGGGGCAAGGGCGTGTGGCGGATGCTGTTCATCGTCCCATGGGCGGTGCCGAACTACATCACCGCGCTGATCTGGAAGGGCATGTTCACGGGCGAGTACGGCGCCATCAACTCGGTGCTCCACGTGTTCGGTCTCGACGGCGTGTCGTGGTTCAGCTCGTGGGCGACCGCGTTCTCGGCGAACGTCATCACGAACACCTGGCTCGGCTTCCCGTTCATGATGGTCGTCGCGCTCGGCGCGCTCGAGTCGATCCCGAAGGAGCTCTACGAGGCTGCATCCGTCGATGGCGCGAGTGGCTGGCAACGGTTCCGGCACATCACGCTCCCGCACCTGCGCCCTGCCCTCGGCCCCGCGGTCACGCTCGGGTCGATCTGGACGTTCAACATGTTCAACGTGATCTTCCTGGTCTCCGGCGGGCAGCCCGGCGGCTCGACCAACACCCTCGTCGTCGATGCGTATCGCTGGGCATTCGAGCGCGGCGAGCGCTATGGCATGGCCGCCGCGTACGGGACGATCATCTTCCTCATCCTGCTGCTGTGGACGGTGTTTGGCAGTCGCATCGTGCGCAGCAAGGGGAGCGAGTCGTGAAGCACGCTCCCCGCGCGCATCTCCAGATCCTGACCTACGTCGGGCTCGTCATCCTGTGCTTCGCCGTCCTCTACCCGGTGATGCTCGTGTGCAAGAAGGCATTCGAACCAGGGACGCAGTTCGCGCTGTCCGCGTCACCGATCCCGAACGCGTTCACGCTCGATCACTTCTCGCAGCTGTTCACCGAGCGGGGGGCGAACGGCGAGCTGCTGTTCCTGCGCCACGCGATCAACTCGATCGTGGTCGCCTTGCTCACCACGGTGGTCGGTGTGTCGCTGTCGTGCACCGCCGCGTACGCGCTCTCGCGGTTCAAGTTCCCGGGCCGCAAGACCGGGCTGACCATGTTCCTCGTCGTCCAGATGTTTCCGGCGACGCTGCTGCTCCTCCCCCTCTACGTCATCCTCAACAAGCTGGGCCTCCTCAACTCCGTCGCGGGCCTCGTGCTCGTCTACTCCACGACCGCGATCCCGTTCTGCGTGTGGACGCTCAAGGGCTACTTCGATTCGCTGCCGCGCGAGCTCGAGGAGGCCGCGCGCATCGATGGCGCGTCGCCGTGGATGATCTTCCGCAAGATCATCCTGCCGCTCTCGCGACCGGCGCTCGCCGTCACCGCGCTGTTCTCGTTCATGACCGCGTGGAACGAATTCATCATGGCGTCGACGTTCATGACGAACCAGACGAAGTACACGCTGCCCGTGCTGATCCAGTCGAGCGTCACCGAGTTCTCGGCGGACTGGGGCCTGTTCGCGGCGGGCGCGGTCGTCACCAGCATCCCGGTGATGATCGCGTTCTACGTGCTCCAGAAGTACCTCGTCGGCGGCCTCACCGCCGGTGCCGTCAAAGGGTAGCCGAGACGAGGATCGACCCTTAGATGTCGATCAACCCGCCGGGCGGCTTCTTCTTCGGAGGAGTGCCCGTGTTCGGACGCGTGCCACCGGCGGGCGCCGACGGGCGCTTGATCAGCTCGATCTTCACGGCAACATCGCTGTCGATCTCGACCTTCTGCTCGACCGTCTTGTAGCCCGCGGCCTTCACGACGATCTTCACTTCCTTCTTTGCATCCTTGCCGAGATCGATCTCGATGGCGTTGCTGTCGATCGCCTTGCCATCGACGGTGATCTTCGCGGTCGCGGCCACCGACTCCGGCGTGACCTCGACCGTCAGCTTCGGCTTCTTCACCGCCGGCTCTGCGGCCGCGACGGTCGGCTTCGCCGCAGCGCTCCCAGCGCCAGAGGTGGGCGGAGTGGTGGCGCCGGAACCAGCGGCAGCGGTCGTCGTTCCGGAGCCCGCCGCCGGAGCAGCCGAGCCCGCCGCCGGAGCCGCCGAGCCCGCCGCTGGAGCCGCCGATCCTGCGGCCACGGTGGGCGTCGCGGAGCCAGCGGACGGCGGAGTGGCAGGCTTTACCTCCGAGGGCTTTGTCTCGGTCGGCTTGGCCGACGCGGACGGGTTCGGCGTGTCGTCCTGCTTCGGCTCGTCCTTCTTCACCTCGCTCGACGACGGCGATGCATCGACCTCGCCGGTGCCGACGCCGAACAGGAGGCCGCAGAACGTCCCGACCGCGAGGCCGGCGGAGACCACGACCGGCACGATCTTCGACGTGCCGCGCTTCACCGGTGCAGGCGCACCGTGTGGCATCTGCCCCATCGGCTGCTGGTGCATCGGCTGCGGTTGCATCGGCTGCTGCGGGTACCCGGGATTGGCCATGGTCTCTCCTGAACGCTCGGGGAACTAGAACGATCCAGCAACGCTGAAGCCGCCGGCTGTGGGTTGGACCCACGGAACCAGGTCGACCTTGGAGATGTCGGGCGCATTCGGATCCCGGCGGATCATCGGCGCCTCGCCCTCGGACAGTTTCTTCTGCGCCGGCTTGTACTTGAAGAAGTACCAGTAGGCCGTGAAGCCACCGGCGACGAGCGCACCCGCGAACATGAGATCCGTGACATGGGCGAGCGTCCTACCGTTGGACTTCGCGTCGGCTCGGTCCACCGCCTTCGAATCTCCGGCCAC
>JAYVLW010000491.1:0-2912 GCA_043759315.1 Myxococcales bacterium | reverse complement strand
GTCGACGCTGATCTGCGATACGCCTGAATGGGACTACCGCGCCGCGCCGCCCGCCTGGTGGCCCTGCCCGGTGCAGGCCGCACGATGAAGCGCGCCGGCGTCCTCACCGTGCTGCTCGCGCGTGTCGCCGCCGCGGACACCGCGCCGCCGATCTTCGCGCCACCTGCGCCGTCGAAGCCGACGCAGACGCCGGGTCCGTCACCGACGCCGACGCCGACCGCGCCGACGACCGCTGCTCCGACAACGCCTCCTTCGACAACCGCGGCTCCGACCACGCCGCCTCCAACCACCGCTCCCACGAAGGCCACCGACAAGACCACCACGGAAACACCAATCAGCGACAAACCCGCGTCCGACGAGGAAGAGGGCGAGCCGAAGCTCTCGTTGCCGACGGAGGCCGATCGCCAGGCGTGGCAGAAGCCCGGCTTCCGCCTCGGGCTCGGCTTCGCGTATGGCGAGCTGCACGGCCTGCGCGGCGCACCGAGCGGCAGACTGATCGGTCCGCTCCTGCGGGTCGGGGTTCGCCTCGACGCGGACTGGTCGATCCTCGCGTCGTTCCAGTACTTCGGCGCCTCGCGCAGCGGTCAGCTGTCGGCGCTGCGGTTCGCCGGGACGCTCGATCCCACGTGGCACGTGACGCCCGCGTTCAGCGTCTCGCTCGGTCTCGGCTTCGGCGGCATCGTCGAGAGCGGTCCGGCCCGGGCGACGGACGCCGAGCCGGCTCCCGACACGATCGAGACCTCGTACACGTTCCCCGATGCGAGTACGCCCCTCTCCAGCTGCAGCGGCGTCGGCGTCGCCGCACTCGCGCGCGCCGAGTATGCATTCGTCTTAGGCCCGCGGACCGAGCTCACCCTCGCCGCCGAGGCCGTCGGACAGTGGACGGGCTGCGTCGATGACACGGGGCGCGTCGAACCGGATACCGGGCAGGCGATCGTGCGGCGCCAGTGGTGGCCGCACATCGGCGGCACGCTCAGCGCGGGGGTCACGTGGCGCTAGTCCGCGCGCTGATCGCGCTGCTCGCGCTGCTCGGGCTCGCGCTGCTCGCGCCGGCGATCGCGCACGCCGATGATCCGCCCGCGGATGCGGGTGTGCCAGCGCCGGATGCGCAGCCGACGTTCGAGCCGCCGAAGGCGCTCGGCTCGACGGAGGTGCCGTATCCGGCGAACGCGCCCGCGCACGACGTGCCGATCGTCGTCACGGTGAAGCTGCTCGTCGACGTGACCGGTGCGGTGGCGAAGGTCGATCCGATCACCGCGCCGCAGCCGCCGTTCGACGAAGCGGTCGGCGCGGCGGTGAAGGCGTTCACGTTCCAGCCCGGCACGTTCGGCGGCAAGCCGGTGCCGGTGGAGATCACGTTCACGCACACCTTCGTCCCGCCGCCACCGCCCCCGCCGGCGCCGACCGACACGGGGCCGGTGAGGAGCGCCGTGCTCAAGGGCAAGCTCGTGCAGCTCGGCACCCGGGCACCGGTACCGAGCGCCACGATCACCGTGATCGTCGGCGACCGCCGGTACGAGGCGGATGCCGACGCGAAGGGGAGGTTCGAGCTGCCGGTGCCTCCCGGTACGGCCAAGATCATCGTCACCGCACCGGGCCACAACCCGTTCGTCCAGCAGGAGACGCTCGCCGACAAGCAGGCGCTCTCGGTCGCGTACTACGTCGAGCGCGACAGCTACGATCCGTACGAGATCGTGGTGATGGGCGATCAGCGGCGCGAGGAGGTCTCGCGCATCACGCTGCGCGGGAAGGAGATCAAGCAGATCCCGGGAACGTTCGGCGATCCGTTCCGCGTGGTCGCGACGCTCCCCGGTGTGGCGTCAGCGGTTTCGCTGCTCCCGTTCCCGATCGTGCGCGGTGCGAGCCCGAGCTCCACAGGGTTCTTGCTCGATGGCACACGCGTGCCCCTCCTCTATCACCTGCTCTCGGGTCCGAGCGTCATCCACCCGAACTTCATCGACGAGCTGCAGTTCTATCCAGGCGGCGCGCCGGTGGTCTATGGCGGCTACACCGGCGGCATCATCGACGGTCGGACCGCGCGCGCACGCAAGGACGAGCACTTGATCGATGTCGACGCGAACCTCCTGCAGACGGGCGGCCTCGTGCGCCAGCCGATCCCGCAGCTCGGTGGGACCATGACCGCCGCGGCGCGCTACGGGTACCCGGGGCTGCTGCTCTCGCTCGCGACGAACCAGGTCTCGCTCAGCTACTGGGACTATCAGCTCCGGTTCGACGGTGGCACGGCGGCCGATGGCTGGACCGTGTTCGCGTTCGGGGCGAAGGACACGCTCGAGACCCCCTCGCCGACCGCCGATCGAGCGGATCCCAATCCGCCACTCGAGCCGTCGCTGATCCTCGGCTTCCACCGCGTCGACCTCCGGCTTCACCGCACGTACGGGCGGCTGTCGACGTTGTACCGGGCGGTCGTGGGCTACGACCGCACCAATACCCGGGACACTGACTTCTCCGTGCTGATCGCCGAACCCGCGGTCCAGCTGGTGTGGAAGCAGGACCCCACGCTCAAGCTCGTCGCGGGCCTCGAGGGCTCGTTCAAGTCGATCGATCAGAAGGGTCCGATGGGCTCCGATCCGGGTGCGATCATCACCGGTAGCCTCGATCGGTTCACGAACGGCACCGCGCTCGCGGAGGCGCTGTGGCGTCCCACGCCGAGCTGGCTCGTCCGCCCCGGCGTGCGCGTCGACGTGTGGGCCGACAACGTGACCACGAAGACGTCGATCGACCCACGCCTCACCGCGCGGTATCAGCTCGCGCACCGCGACCTCGCCGATGTTCCGCCCGACAGCGACGACAGCTACGTCTGGCTCAAGGGCTCCGCCGGCATCTACCACCAGCCGCCGCGCTTCATCCTCCCGCTGCCGGGCCTCGACATCATGCCGCTCAAGTACGGCCTG
>JAYVLW010000490.1:0-6632 GCA_043759315.1 Myxococcales bacterium | reverse complement strand
TCCAGGCGCGCACCGCGCACGGCACACCGGCGTGGTTGCCGACCCCGCCGCGCGCGTGGCCGTTGCCCTCGTACGCGAGCGCGGCATTTCACGCGAAGGTTCGCACTTGGTATGCGGAGGTCGCGCGGGTGTGTGCGCCACATCTCGCGCCTGAGGGACCGGTCGTCGCGATCGGCGTCGACAATGAAGCGCAGATGTTCTTCCGCCCCGGCGCGTATGATCTCGACTACCACGCCGATGCGATCGCGTGGTGGCACGAGGCCTCCGGCCTCGAAGGTGCGCCGCCGCGCGCGTGGGATCCCGCGCAACCCGCACGCTGCATCTCGTGGCTGCGGTTCAAGGAGCAGTACCTCGCGCGTGCGCTCGGTGCGTTCGCGCACGCGCTCGACGAGGTCGGGTTCGCGGGCCTCGCCAGATTCCACAACCTGCCGCCGGGCCCGCTCTCGCTCTCCGATCAGCGTGGTGTGCAGCACGCGATCGGTGGCCCTGTCGGGCTCGATGCTTACACGCCGCGGGCCGAGTTTCGCGCGCTGCTTCGTCGCGCTCTTCAGGTCGCAGCCGTCGCGTCACCGGTGCCGATCGCGTTCGAGGTCGGCATCGGGTTCTTTCCGTGGTTCCCGCCCCTCGACAAGGGCGACGATCCCACGCGCGAGCGCGACCACCTCCTGACGCTGCTCGCCGGTGGCATGCGCGGCTTCAACCTGTTCATGGCCGTCGAGCGCGACCGTTACTACGGCGCGGCGATCACGAAGGACGGCGTCGTGGAGCCGCACGCGAAGTGGATCCCGCAGCTTCTCTCCACCCTCGCCGAGATCGACTGGCCCGGGCTCCGTCGAGCGACGCCGATCGCGCTCGTCGAGACCCGCGCCGACGCTCGCTTCGGCGCGGCGACCTGTGCCGTCGATCCGATGACGCCGGTGCTCGCCGAGATTCTCGACCTCGGCCCTGCCGGCGCTGCCGAGCTCGGCACAGATCCCGCTGCGATCACCGCGCGGCGCTGGCACACCGCGATCTGCGCGGCGCTCGACCTCGCCCAGGTCCCGTACGCCATCGTCGACGAGGCTGCTACCGAGGACGAGCTCGCGCGCTACCGCGCCGTCATCGTCCCCACGACGCACCGCCTCGATCGCGGCCTCGCCTCCCGCCTCCGCGCACTCGCCGAGCACAAGCGGGCGATCGTCGTCGTCGGCCCGGGGTTACCCACGCACGACGAGCTCGACCAGCCCTTCATCGATCCGCTCCCGCGCCGTGTCGGCAAGATCCGCGAGGGCTCGCTCGACGATCTTCCAGGCCTCGCGGCTGATCTCGCCGCACTCGCAGGCGATGTCACCGAGACCTGGCAGGTCGAGCGCCCGGACGCTGTTCGCGCGCTCGCGTACGCAGATGCAACCGGCACCGCGCGTGCACTGTTCCTCGTCAACGACAGCGACAAGTCCGTCACAGCTGTCGTGCTTGCCGACGATCGCCCCGCGATGCGCGACCCGTTCAGCGGTGAGACGTTCCCGGTCGTGGGCGGCAAGCTCACGGTCCCCGTCACCGGCGTACGCCTGCTGGTGGGATAGCAGAGTTGTAGTCCCTCGACGGAGTGACGTGCTCCAACCCCGGAGCGGCTCCAAGGAGGCGCGAATGAACAAGTCGGTCGATAACCTGGTTGGCGTTCGGGGCGAGACCCGCACCTCCAGTTGCAGCTGCACGAGCGACTTCCACTTCCGCTTGGGAGTTAACACCTGCACGTGCACATGAGCAGGGTCACGTTCGCATCATGACGGTGAGCATCTTGACGACCTCGATCAACATGGCCTTGCCCGTGTCGAGCTGTTCGTCGAGCCTGGATGCCTGATACACGCGGAGCCGTTCATGATCGTATCGGCCGCTCGAGCGCGCAGTTACGGTCCCAACGTGCAAGTGCATGTCTTAACTGACAAGTGCAGGTGGAAGTGGGTGGTGCAATTGACACAAGCGCAACGCAGGCGCAACCGACTCGATCGACTTGACCATTCGCGGCCCCTAAGAACGTTCACTCCGGCTTCGGAGCGCTGTCGCCCAGGTCTCCCTCGACCGCGGCTTCGAGCTCGGCCGCACGCTTGGCGTGGGCACCCTCGGGGGTCATGATCGGGATCTGGCCGCTCAGGGTCAGGCCGCGTTGCTCGGTGTCCTTGATCTTCTGTGCGAGCTCGCTCGCGATCACGCCTGCGTCGGCTGCGGTGGCGCCTTCGGAGAGCTGCTCGTAGATGGTCTCCGCCTTCTCGTCGCGGACGCGCATCGTCTCATCGGGAGGGGACTCGCCGGGCAGCTCGACGCGCAGCTCGCGCACGACCATCTGCACGCCCGCTGCGATCGGAAGCGCAATGAGCGCGCCGAGGATGCCCATCAGCGTGCCGCCGATGAGGAGGGCGATGATGACGATGGCGGGGGATAGCCGGAGCACGCGTCCGTAGACGCGCGGCACCAGGATGCGCGACTCGAACTCCTGATAGAGGAACATCAGGATCGTCACGAGGATGATCGAGGTCGAGCCGTTCGGGACGACCGCGATGATCGCGGGAGCGCTGGCGATGTAGCCGCCGACGAAGGGGATGATATCGGTGAGGCCCGCGAACAACGCGAGGGCGAGCGCGTTCTCGACGTTATAGAAGGTGAGCAACGCGAACACGAAGACGAAGATGCAGACCGAAGTGATCAGCTGACCGCGCATGTAGCCGCCGACGATGACCTTCAGCTCGAGCAGGATGCGCGCCACCTTGATGTGGTAGTGGCGCGGGACGACGGCGTACAGGAGACCTTTCGCGCGCACCGGATCGGCGAGCAGGTAGATCGAAAGGAACAGCGTCGAGATGCCGTAGCCGATGATCGTGAGGATGTCGGACGAGTAGCCGATCATCGTGTTGCCGGCGCGCACCACGAGGTCGTTGATGGGGACGGCCTTGACGGACTGGATGAGCGGCTTCGCCCACTTGAAGTGCCGTAGCCACTCGATCAGTTGATCGCGTGCTTTCGGTGCGCCCTCGAGCATCGTGAGGAGTTGCGAGACCAGCGGCGGTACCGTGAGTAGCAGGATCGCGGCCACCGCGAGGACGACCACCGCAAACACGAGAACCAATGCACGGCCGCGACGGATCCTCCGGCGCTCGAGAAAGGCCACGAGCGGATCGAGCGTACCGACGAGGACGAGTGCGACCACGATCACCGTCAGCACCGTGGCGAGCTGGAACGCCAGCCACACGCAGGTCACTGCGAGCAGCAGAAACACGATCGTGCGCGGAGCGATCTCGATCCGGAGCGTGCTGCGCTCTGGCTTGTCGTGGCCTGTCCTGTGCCGCTCCACCCGGCCGACTATGCGTCAGATCAGCGACCGCGACGGGCCGGCCGGATCATCTTCGACGATCCTCACGGGACGATGCGCGCCCCCGACGAGCCGGTTTGCCACGGCGACCAGCTCGGCAGGATCACACGGTTTCGGCAGGAACGCGGCAACCCCGATGCGCGCGGAGATCTCGGGAGCATGCGGCGAGCCAGAGAGCAGGACGATCGGGGGCGCATCGGGGAGCGCTTCGATCGCACGCGCGAGCTCGATGATGCCAACGCGGGGATCGTACGAATCGATGACCACCGCATCGATGCCACCCTCGCGGATGATCGGAAGGACTTCCCGCGTCAGTATTGCGGTGAGCACGGAATGCCCAGCCGCGGTGAGTGCCGCCTCGAATTGGTCGCTGATCGCAGGATCGGCTTCGACGAGGAGAATACTGCCCACAGGGAAACAGTACCCTGGATCACGGTGTTTATGCCCCGTGATGGCGGCAATTGTCGTAGCGCCGAATCGACCGCCACGGGTCGGCTCACTCGGGTTTCACGTTCGTGGGCGGGTTCGACTTCCGCTTCGCACGCTCGTGACCTTCGGCCCACCCGATCTCCTTGGTCAGCTGCATGGCGTCGTTGATCCGGTTTGGTACGACCACTGCGGACTTCGCCGGCGTGTCGTTGAGGAGTAGCTCCGCGGTCGCGCGACGGTCGCCCAGAGTGCGCATCTCGTTGATGGCAGCCGCACGATACCGCTCGGCTTTTCCTTGCAGTCCGGCCTTGTCACAGAGGGTGGCGAGCAGCTGCTGGACCCTCGCGGCGCCGAGTCGGGAGCGGACGCGCTGGGCGTGGAACAACGCAGCCTCGGCGAGGCGAAGGGCGCGGTAGGAATCCCCGGAGGCGTCGATCATCTGGGCCTGTGCGCGGAGGATCCGCCAGAACGGCTCGGGACCGTCGATCGCGGTGAAGCCCTCGCCGAGCGTCGCGAGATCGATGCACTCGACCAGCTCGTGCAGCGCCATTTCCGGATCACCCGCCCGGAGCAGCGAGGTGGACAGGTCGAGGTACAGCTCGCAAACGAGATTCATGTCGCCCGTCGCGATCGCGCGGCCGACGCCGCGGCGCAAACCCGAGATCGCGCCATCGACATCGCCCTCGCTCAGCGCGATCGACGCGCCGGCACGATCGACCATCGCCACGAGCAGCGGCGATCCCGACCAATCACGCGCCTCGGCAAGCACGCCGCGCGCGAGCGCCGTCTCGCCACGTGTGCGCAGCACGTCGGCGAGCTTCACCGAGAGCAGGACGAACTGCGCCTCGGCGGTGCCGTCGTCGTCGCCGACGAGCACGGCCTGGCGCACCGCGACGAGCGCGCGATGGAAGAACTGACCAGCGCCGACCTCATCCAGCTGCTCGGAGGCATGGTCACCGGCTCGGCGAAGCAGCGTGATGGCCTCCTTCGCGTGACCGGCGAGATCGTGGTGGTGACCGAGCAGCGCGATATCCGGCGAAAGGGCCTCGACGGCGGTCGCGGCCTGCGCGTGGAGCGAACGGCGAACATCGGCCGGCGTGGCGTCGTACACGATGTCGCGCACGAGCCGGCTCGTGAACGTGAGCTCGCCCGAGGGATCATGACCCAGCAGGCCCGAGCGCTCCGCGTCGGTGATCGCGGCCTCGAGGGCGTCGGCCGACAGCATCAGGCGCAGGAGGTCGACCTGGGGCTCGATCCCGAGCACGGCCGCGGCCTGCAGCACATCGCGGGTCGACTGCTTGAGCATCGACAGGCGCGCGGAGATCAAGTCGGGGAGCGAGGTCTGTGTGTCCTCCGCCTTGCCACCTTCGATCAGGTACCGCACCAGGTGCTCGACGTGGCCGGGGTACGCGCGCGTGGTCTCGAACAGCTGTTGCACGGGCGGCAGCTTCTTCACGCCAGCGTCCGTGAGGTAGCCCACGATGCTCTGGAGATCCTTCGATTCGAGCGCGCCGATCTCGAGCCGCGGCACGCTCGATGGCCACTGCGTCCCGAACAGCGTCGTGGACGTCATGATGATCGGAGGCAGCGCCATGTCGTGCACCTCGGTGGTGCGACGCAGGATCTCGAGGCTCGGGTGATCGAACCGGTCGATGTCCTCGCATACGATCGTGACAGGACCGGAGAGAGCGGCGCGCTCGAGAGCACGCAGCGCGGACCACACCATCTCACGGCGGCGCACGGGCGGCTCGAGCTCGAGCAGGCTCGTCGGATGGCCGAACAGCTGGGCGATGCCGGGGATGTCGCGCTCGTTCAGCCCGAGCTGGATCACCGCATTGCGAAGCTCGACCTCACTCGAGACCGGAGGAAGCTGGAGCACCGCGGCGAGCAGCGAGCGGATCGGATAGAACGGCGCGGCGAGTCCGCTCGGGTCGGGACCGATCTGGTAGATCACGCGGCCGGGCGTACCGTCGGGACCGTCGGCCGCCGCGATCGGATACGCGTGGCGAAGCAGCGCGCTCCGCCCTGCGCCCTCGAAGCCCATCATCAGCAGGCCAACATTCTTGCCGGCAGGTTTTTTCATGTGATCGAGGAGCGTCTGCAGCTCCTCGGTGCGGCCGGTGAACGGCAGGGGAAGCAGGTGTTCGACGCCGTGCCCCGATGGGATCTCGAACGTCTTCGAGACGCGGGCGCGCGGTGCTCCGCACTCGGGGCAGAACTTGAAGCTCGGCGGGCACGAAGTACCACACTGCTGGCATGCGTTGGTCTTCGGCGCGCGGGTGCGAGCTTGCAGCGTACCGAGGGCAGCGCGCATGTCCGCCGCGGAGACGAAGCGATCCGCGGGGTGCTTCGCGAGTGCCCGGGCGACGATCTGGTCGAGCTCCTTCGGCACCTGGTCGCGACGGCTCGACAGCGACGGGATGACCGCTTTCAGATGATTCGCGAGGATCTCCGTCGTGGAGCCAGCGAAGAACGGCGTCTTGTATGCGAGCAGCTCGTAAAGAATGATGCCTACGGCGTAGATGTCCGACGCGAAGCTCGGCGGCGCACCGCTGATCACCTCGGGCGCCATGTATTCGGGCGTGCCGCTGATCGAGCGATCCTCGGTCTCTCGTGCGCCCGTGATCAGGCGCGCGATCCCGAAGTCGACGATCTTCACGACGTCGATACCGGCGCGCCGCTGATCGAGAATGATGTTGTCGGCCTTGAGGTCGGCGTGGATCACGCCGGCGAGGTGTGCTTCCTCGATGCCGGCAAGCGACTGCATCGTGATATCGACGACGCGATCCACCACGAGCGGGTTCTCGTTGACAAGGAGCTGCGTCAGCGTGGGGCCCTTGACGTACTCCATCGCGAGATA
>JAYVLW010000489.1:0-2572 GCA_043759315.1 Myxococcales bacterium | reverse complement strand
AAGAGTCCGTCTGGGACTATCCGCGTCCCCCGGCGCTTGAACCGACCGCGCGGCGCATCCGGATCGTCGTCGCCGGCGAGACGATCGTCGATACGACCTCGGCATGGCGCGTGCTCGAGACCAGCCACCCGCCCGGCTACTACATTCCGCCGGGAGACATCGCGCCTGGGGTGTTGGTTCCGGCCGAGGGCGGATCGGTGTGTGAGTGGAAAGGCCGTGCCGAGTACCTCTCGGTGCGGGTCGGGGATCGGGAGCTTTCCAACGTCGCGTGGGCGTATCCCGAACCGACACGGCGGTTCGCGCCGATCGCCGGGTTCGTCGCGTTCTACGCGAAGCCCATGGACAGCTGCCTCGTCGATGATGAGGTCGTCATCCCCCAACCCGGCGGGTTCTATGGCGGATGGATCACGAGCGACATCGTGGGGCCCTTCAAGGGCGGGCCAGGCACCTGGGGCTGGTAGGTCCTCGGCGCGTCACGCGACCACGCGCTTTTCGTGTCGGACGACTCGCTACTTGCGGCTTGCCTGCGAGCACCCGGAGTCCTCGAGCGTTCGATATCGCGTGTCCGGACGCGTTCACGGTTCCGCTCCGGTTTCGAGTCGGATGCGCACCATGACCAGGCGGCGCGGTTCTCGCGCCGAGCGAGCGGCGCGAGGGAAGCGCGTCACGTACTGGACGAGCGCGGCGCGGGCCTGCTCGTCGGTGAGCGCCTCCGCTAGGCCGCGGGACGAGCGGCGTTGCAGGAGCACCTCGACCGGCGCGCCGCCCTGGAGGTTCCTCCACCAGCGCTTGCGCTCGGCCATGCCGACGTTGACGAGCAGAGTCCCGCCGGCGGGCGCGTACATCACCGGGATCGTGCGGTGTTTGCCGCTTCGCCGGCCCGTGTAGGTGATCAGCATCACCGAGCCAGACAACAGCCGATGCACCGGCGAGCGAAGGACAGCTCGCACGACCGGGTTGACGAGGTAGTTGAGGATGCCAATCACCTTGAGCCTGCTACGACGATCACGATCTTGCCGGTAACCCCGCCGCGGCCGAAAAGATCATGCGCGCGGCGCGCGTCCTCGAGCGGAACGCAGGTCCTCGACGAGGGGAGCGAGCCGCTGCTGGGCGAGTAGGTCGAGAAGCACTCGAGGTCGGCGCGGAACCAGTCAGGGCGCCCGGCGCCTGCTCCTGGGCGCCGGCGCCCACCCACCGGCTCGGGGCTTCGCCGGCGTGCAGGTAGTAGTCCTCCGGCCCCCGCGCAACCGACGCGAGGTAGTACCCCTCACTCCCGGCCGCGAGCTTCCCGATACTGAGCACGGCCGGGACATTACTACCGCTACTCGCGGTCGAACCGCCAGATGGTCTCGCCGGTTGTCACGTAGAGGCGGCCGTCGGCCCCTTCGCCGAAGCCTCGGACACCGGCTGCCGGGAGGCGGGTACCGAGGGAGTCGGAGATGTCCCGGCGCCCACCCGGTGTGGGGCCGGCCCGCATCGACCACACCTGTGAGCTGCAGAAGTCGCTGAAGATGTATCGCCCGTCGAGGTCGGGGATGCTCGGGCCGCGGTAGACATATCCGCCGGTGATCGAGCAGCCCGGGCCGTGGTTGTACTGCGTGACCGGTTGGATCAGGTGTCCGGCCGAGAGGGGGACGTTGGAGAACCTGCTGCGCGCCTCGAAGCGATTCCATCCGAAGTTTGCGCCCCGCGCGCGCGCCGACGTGGCGAAGTCGACCTCTTCGATCCTGTTCTGGCCGACATCGCCGATCCACAGGTCGCCGCGGGTGCGGTCGAACGAAAACCGCCACGGGTTGCGCAGGCCCAACGCAAAGATCTCCGGCTGCGCGCCGCGGCGCCCGCGAAACGGATTCGATGCGGGGATCTTGTACGGCCTGCGCGCGCCGTAGCCGTTGACGTCGATCCGCAGCATCTTGCCGAGGAGCGTGCCGAGGTTCTGGGCGCGGTTGCCGGGGTCGCCGCCGCTGCCTCCGTCGCCCATGCCGATGTAGAGGAAGCCATCGGGGCCGAACGTGACCATTCCACCGTTGTGATTCGCAAACGGCTGGGCGATCCGAAGCAACCGACGCCGACTCCCCGCGTTCACGACGTTGCGGTCACCCGAGACGCGGAACTCCGCGACGACGGTTGCGCCCTGGCGGTTCGTGTAGTTGACGAACAGCCGACCGTTCTGCGCATACCGAGGGTGAAATGCAAGACCCAGCAGTCCCTGCTCACCGCCTTGCGAAACCAACGAGGAGATGTCGAGGAATGGGCGCGACGCCATGGCGCCGTCGGGTCGCACGACGCGGATCTTTCCTCCCTGCTCGACGACGAACAGCCGATCGTCGCCGGCGGGCGCGGTGATCAGCAGGGCACGGTCGAACCCGGTTGCGGCCTGCGTCAGGCGGGCCCCCATCGCCGGCGCGGTGGCCGCGAGGGCCAGCCCGACAACGGTTGCGATACGTAGGACGCATGTGGGTCGGTTCATTCGATGACCCTAGCGCCCGACCGGTTGCGTGCGGTAGTGGGAGCGGTAGGCCGGTGCAGCCGGAACCGGAAGGGGATCTCCATCAGCTCATCCGGCATCGCG
>JAYVLW010000488.1:0-8409 GCA_043759315.1 Myxococcales bacterium | reverse complement strand
GGCGCCTTCACGCTCGGCGTGGATGGACGCGGTGGCGGCGTGGCATCGGAGCGCGGGCGAGCCGAGCTCGGCGCGGGTGTCGCGTCGGTGCGGGCCGGTGTCGTCGGTGACGTCGGCGGCGCTGGCGGAGTGGCCGTCGTCTGGGCCTGCATCGGCGTCGTCGGGGTCGGCGTCGTCGGGGTCGGCGTCGTCGTCGTCGGGGCCGGCGTGGCATCGGCGCGCACGCTCGGTTGTGGCCCGGCCACACCGGCAGGGGCCGGGAACACTGCGAATGCGGTCGGCGGAGTCGCGCTCGGGATCGGGCGCAGCGGCGGCAACTTCGGCGGTGCCGGCGTCGGCGTCGGCCGAGCGGGTGGTTCGGGCTTGGCCTCGGTTGGCGCCGGCTTTGTCTCGACGGGGGACGAAGGTGCCGGCGCGGGGGGGGCGGGGGCGAGCGCGGTCAGCTTGAGCGTCGCGAACGCAGCCGCGGTACTGGGCGACGACGGGATGGTCGATGTCGCGATCGGAACGGTGAGGGGTGGGGTGGTGTCGACGACCTGGATCTGTCCCGACGGCACCGGCGGTGCCGGCTGACCAGCTGCCTCCGCGGCCTCGGCGGCCTTGCGCGCAGTCTGCAGCTGCCGGAACACCATCAGGCTCTCGTTCGTCAGCCGCTTGACCGCGAGCCGCACGCCGGGTCGACCGAACCGATTCGCCGGCGTCGCCCACGCTTCCACGACCGAGCACAGGCCGCGGAGCACCGGCGTCTTGTCTTCGAGCTGGATCGAGAACGCGGTCTCGAGACCGACGGGCCGCGTCGCGAGCGTCGCGACGAAGAACGTCGAGTCATCGCAGAAGCGATGGAACGTGGCAACGAACTGCTCGATGTTCGTGCAGCGCGTGGCGACGCAGAGCGCCTTCTGCTTCGGTTTCGAGTCCGTCATCCCCAGCCCGAAGGCAGACCTTTATTGTAGGACCGACCCTCTCCATCGGGCCACAAGTTCGGGCACCTGCCGATGTGTGTGTGTGTCCGCCTGCCGTGCAGGGGCGGGAGGCATGGTCGGTCCGGGGCCGGCATGCGCGATGCAAAACCGGAGGACATGACCAGCGCCCAGCATCGCTTCCAAGTCGTCGCCGCCCTCGACCGCACGGAGTACGCGGAGATCGTGCTGGAGCACGCGATCGACCAGGCGGCCCGTCACGACGCTCCCGACATGCACTTCCTCACCGTGATCGAGGACACCGACGATGCCGAGGCAGCCAAGGGCTGGCTCGCGACGCAGGTCCTGCAAGGGCTCGAGACCGTGGGCCTCAAGGCAGTGGACTGGCGGTCGCGGCTTCACGTCGCCGTCGGAGTCCCCGCCGACGAGATCGCGTCCCTCGCGGCCACGCTGCGTGCCGATCTGCTGGTGATCGGTCGGTTTGGTGCGCACGAGCGCGGCGGTTCGACCGCCGAACGCGTGCTCGCGCAGGCGACCTGCCCGACGCTCGTGGTCGGCCTCACGGAGCGCACGTTCGATGGGCCAGCTCAGTGTCCGTCGTGCGTCGATGTGCGGGCGGAATCCGATGGCGAGCGGTGGTTCTGCGCCAAGCATGCAGACGGCGAGCGCGCGCACTTCAGCGCGCTGTTGCCCTCGTCGAGGGTCATCGGCGGCGGCCTGATGTGGTGAGCTGCTCGATCGCGCACGAAGTGCACGGAACCTCGGAGGTGGTGCAGCTTCTGCGTGCGTGACGGTTGCCGCGAAGCCCGCCACCAAGGCAGCAGGCTCCGCGGCGAAAAACGGGCCAGCGGCTGCGAACCCGCAACCGGAGAGCCGGCCCAGAAAACGTCTGCGAGGACCGCTAGCCGGCCTTTCGCTCGGGTGTCTGCTGGCTCGCCGAGGTACGGATGGTCGTCTCGACGACGACGGGCACGCGCAGCGAGTTGAGGACCAGGCAATACTGCTTCGCATCCTCGATCGTCTTCTCTACCTCGCCGACGTTGCCGCTGATCTCCATGTCGAGGGACAGGATGATCGAGGTGAACATCAGCCCTTCGGGTGAGCGCTCCACGCTTCCCGACAGGTTCGCGTTCCAGTCCTGAACCTCGATGCCGTCGCGTGCAGCGAACGCCTCGAACGTGGTGAGCATGCACAGGCCGAGGGACGAAAGGAGAAGATGCTCGGGCGACCACGACCCTGCATCTCCATCGAGCTCTGACGATGGTCCGCCCACGAGCGTCGGGCGCGGAGGCGCCTGCACCTTGGCGCGCGACGCGAACGTTCGGCTGACCGTGGCGCCGTAGTGGTGGGGGAACGGAACCGGCATGATGACCGGGCAAGGAGCAGGAAGCGTTCCATCGCCGCCCCGTCGTTTCGTGCGCTCGCGCCCGCTCGCACGCCTCCGGTTCCGTCGATCCGTCATCGATCGGCACACTCCGCGACGTCGCCGCGAGGATCGAGGGGCGACGTCACCGTGCGGGTGTGCGACGGCGCCCGGACCGATCGGCGCCGCGATGCATCGTCGGCGCCGGCGCGGTGGACTCGGTAATGCACCGTGGAGAGCTGGAGACCTCACATGACCACAGCACCCCCCTCGATTCAGGTTGTCGTAGCCTATGACTTCTCGGCGAGCTCCGAGCATGCGCTCCAGCGCGCAGTCGAGGTCGCCTGCCGTGCGCCGAAGCACGTCTTGCACGTCATCGCGGCGCTCGACGCGCGTGACGGCCTCGCGGCGCTCGAGACGACGCACGTCGACTACGACTACGCCGAGCAGATCCAGAAGATGATCACCGACCGCGTGCTGGTGGCCCTCGCCAGCCTGGCCGGCGGCGGAGGTGTCGAGTCCTTCGTGTATGCGCGGATCGGCCGGCCGGCCGAGGAGATCCTCAAGCTCTGCGGCGAGGTCGGAGCGGAGCTCGTGTTCGTCGGATCGCACGGCCTGACCGGGCTCGAGCGTCTCGTCCTGGGCTCGGTCTCGGAGCGCATCGTCCGCGAGGCGCACTGCCCCGTGATGGTCGTCCGTCCGGTCACGTACCCTCGCGTCGTGAGGTTGATCGTCAGCCACGACGATCACGCGCACAAGCCATACACGCCGCCGCTACAGTTCGCCCACGGGGATCCGCCGATCACGCGCCCCAGCAACTGGCCGACCAGCTAGCACCAGGAGCTGCGTCCTGGGCGCCCGCGCACAGGGCTTGCTCGGGGCTCCGTCCATGCGGGGCCAGGGCGCGCGTTCGACCCGGCTCGTGGCGTGCAGGTGGTGCGCGCAATGCGTCGCCTCTGGCTGGGTCTGTCGTTGGTCCTGTTCCTGTCGTTTGCGGTCCTCGGCTGGGTGGGGTCGCGGATCTACCAGCTCGCGCCGCCGATTCCCGAGCGTGTCGTCACGACCGAGGGACACACGGTGTTCGGTCCCGGCGAGGTCTCCGCGGGGCAGGACGTGTGGCGTTCGTTCGGGGGCATGGAGCTGGGATCGATCTGGGGCCACGGTTCCTACGTCGCACCCGACTGGAGCGCCGACTGGCTCCACCGGGAGCTGACTGGAATTCTCGACGAGTGGTCGCTGCGCGAGCGAGGACGGACGTTCTCCGGCGCGACCAGCGAGATCAGAGCGGGGCTCGAGGCGCGCCTCCACGACGAGATCCGCGCCAACACGTATGACCCGACGACCGGCACCGTGACCGTGTCACCGCAGCGAGGTCGTGCGATCGAGGAGAACATCGCGTACTACACCGAGCTGTTCGCGAACGGTCGTGACGCCTATGCGCTGCCACCCGGATCGGTCACCGAGCCCGAGCGTGCGCACGCGCTGTCCGCGTTCTTCTTCTGGTCGTCGTGGGCGTGTGCGACCGCCCGGCCGGGTGACACGATCACGTACACGAGCAACTGGCCGCACGAGCCCTTGATCGACAATCGGCCGACGTCGGACTCGATCGTCTGGACGGGTGTCAGCATCCTAATGCTCCTCGGAGGGATCGGGGCGCTCGGGCTGTGGCACGCGGCACGGCGCAAGGAGGATCGGCCGGAGCCGCTACCGTCGACGGATCCGTTGCTCGGCACGGCACCGACCCGCTCGCAGCTCGCGACGGTCAAGTACTTCTGGGTCGTGTGCGCGCTGATGCTGCTGCAGATCATCGTCGGCATCGTGGCCGCGCACTACGGCGTCGAAGGCAACGCGTTCTACGGCATCGCGCTCGCGAAGATCCTTCCTTACTCGGTCGCCCGAACCTGGCACGTCCAGCTCGGCATCTTCTGGATCGCCACGGCGTGGCTGGCCGCCGGCCTCGCGATCGCTCCATCGATCGGCCACGAGCCACGCGGTCAGCGGATCCTGGTCAACCTCCTGTTCGTCGCGTTGTGCGTCGTGGTCGGCGGCTCGCTGCTCGGCCAGGTCCTGGCGATCAACGGCATGCTCGACGCGGACGGCGTGTGGTGGTTCGGCCACAGCGGCTACGAGTACATCGACCTCGGCCGGATCTTCCAGATCGCACTCCTCGTCGGGCTCGTGCTCTGGGTCGTGCTGGTCGCACGCGCGCTGTGGCCGGCGCTCAAGCGCAAGGATGTGCAGCGCCCGCTCGTCATCATGCTCTTGATCTCCACCGTCGCGATCGGAGGGTTCTACTTCGCTGCGCTCGGGGCCGGTCGTCACACGAACCTCGCGATCGCCGAGTACTGGAGATGGTGGGTCGTGCACCTGTGGGTCGAGGGCTTCTTCGAAGTGTTCGCGACGGTCATCATCGCCTTCCTGTTCGCTCGTCTGGGCCTCGTCAACTACAAGGCAGCAGGGCGCGCCTCCGTTCTCGCGGCGACGATCTTCCTCTCGGGCGGTGTGCTCGGCACGCTGCACCACCTGTACTTCAGCGGCACGCCGACCGTCGCGCTCTCGCTCGGCTCCGTGTTCAGCGCCCTCGAGGTCGTCCCACTCGTGTTCCTCGGCTACGACGGCTGGGAGAACTGGCGGCACTCGCGGGCGACGCCATGGATGCGCTCGTATCGCTGGCCGATCTACTTCTTCATCGCCGTCGCGTTCTGGAACCTCGTCGGAGCGGGCCTGCTCGGCTTCATGATCAACCCGCCCGTCGCGCTCTACTACATGCAAGGCCTCAACACGACCCCGGTCCACGGCCACACGGCGCTGTTCGGCGTGTACGGGATGCTCGGCCTGGGGCTCGTGTTGTTCACGGTGAAGTCGCTGCGCCCGGGGCTGGTCTGGCCCGAGCGGTTGCTGAAGTTCGCGTTCTGGTCGATCAACGGAGGGCTCGCGGCGATGGTGTTGCTCAGCGTGCTCCCGGTCGGTCTGCTACAAACCTGGGATGCGATCGACATCGGGTACTGGCACGCACGGAGCGCCGAGTTCCTCCACTCGGGTCCGATGAATACGCTGCGCTGGCTCCGCGTGATCGGTGACACCGTGTTCGCCGCGGGCGCCGTGGTGTTCGTCATCGCCGTGCTTCGGATGACGCTCGGGAAGCGTGGGGCGACGGCGACGCCCGTCTCGGCGGTCTCGGCGGTCTGACGATGCGTTCGATGTGGCCACGCGAGCATGGCGCCTACGCGCAGCTCGGTGCCCCGCTCCTGACCGCCCTCGCGGTCGCGGCACCCACCACGCCGGCGATCGCGCTCGCCATCGCCGCTTGCCTGGCGTTCCTCGCGAACGAACCGTTGATGATCGTCCTCGGGCATCGCGGGCCGCGCATGCATGCGGCGTCCGGGCCCGCGGCGCGACTCCGGCTCGGGATCACGGCCGGAGGTGCTGCGATCTCGGCCGGGGTCGGCCTCGCGCTCGCTCCGCCGCACGCGCTCGCGCTGGCGGCGTTCGTCGCGATCCCCGTGCTGGCAACCATCGGCCTTGCCTGGACGAAGTCGGTCCACTCCGTCGCGGGCGAGCTCGTCGCGGCCGCCGCGTTGCCGGGGGCGGCCGCGCCGGTCGCTGCCGCCTCGGGTGTGCCGTGGCAGACGGCGGCGCTGCTGTGGCTCGCGTGGTCGCTCGGCTACGCCGCGTCGGTCGTCGCGGTGCACGAGATCCTGCGCCGGCAGCGACGCGTGGCGCCGCGCCTGCTGCTGGCAATCGCGGCCGCCGCGGTGGCGGTCTCCGCCGTGTGGGTCAGGGCGCTGTGGGTCGCGGTCCCGCTCGTCGGCCTCAGCGCCGGACTCGGCGTGCGCCCTCCGTCGGCGCGGCGGGTGCGCACGATCGGCGTCGCGCTCGTGATCGCCTCGACCGCGTCGGTGGCGATCGCCGTCGTGCTCGCGTCCTGAGTCACGCGCGGCGAGCCCGAGCGTAACGCGGAGGGGAGCGCCCGGGTGGCTCACCAGTTCAGCATCACCACCACGATCACCAGGATGATCGCGACGGAGTACATCGTCCACATCCCGATCTTGATCGGTACGGTCCAGCCATCGTCGACGTTCTCCGACATGGGCCGCGTTCCCAGCACGTCGCGTACCAGGGAGAGACGGGAGCCAGGCGGCAGGGTCTGCGCGGGGTGTCGCGGTTCCACCTGGAGGGCGCAAACTCTGCGCGTTTCTGGCTGTGGGTGGCGGCACGGCGCTTGATGCCAAGTTCCCCATGCTTCCACGCACGGACGAGAGCGCGGCCTGTCTCGCGGATTATGCGAGCCGCGGGCCCCGCTACACGAGCTACCCGCCGGCCACGCAGTTCGGGCCGATCGGGGCCGACCGGGTCGCGCGCGAGCTGGACCGGATCGGTCGCGCGAGCGAGCCGATCTCGCTCTACGTCCACGTTCCGTTCTGCAAGACCCTGTGCGCCTACTGCGGCTGCAATGTGATCCCGACCCGCGACGAGACGCGCGGCGTGGCCTACGTCGACCAGCTCGCGACCGAGATGACCCTGGTCGCCGGCCACCTGCTGACATCGAAGGTGGTCGAGATCGCGCTCGGCGGCGGCTCGCCAAACTTCCTCGAGCCGCGCTCGCTGCGCACGTTGATGGCCGCGATCGAGTGCTACTTCGCAGTGGCCCCCGATGCGCGCCGCTCGATCGAGCTCGACCCGAGGCGGACGTCCTCCGCCCAGATCGAGACCCTCGCGGAGCTGAAGTTCACGTCGATGAGCTTCGGCGTCCAGGACTTCTCCGAGCCGGTTCAGGACGCCATCCGCCGCCATCAATCCGTCATCCAGACCAAGTGGCTCGTCGACCGCTGCCGAGCCGCCGGCATCGGGGACATCAACATGGACATCGTCTACGGCCTGCCCCGGCAGACCGAGGCCACGTTCGCGGCCACGCTCGACGCGGTGATCGATCTCGCTCCGGACCGCGTCGCGCTGTTCGGCTACGCGCACCTGCCCGACAAGCTGCCGCACCAGCGCCTCGTGGAGAAGGCAGGGCGGGTCCTCGACGGCTTCGAGCGGGCGACGCTGCTGTTGCTCGCGATCGAGCGGTTCACCGACGCGGGCTACGTCCACCTCGGCCTCGACCACTTCGCGAGGCCCGGCTCACCGCTCGCGCTCGCGGCTGCCACCCACCGGATGTCGCGCACGTTCCAGGGCTACGTCGAGCACCGCACCGACAACGTGATCGGGCTCGGTAGCTCGTCGATCTCGTCGACGTCGCGCATGTTCTGGCAGAACCACACGCTGCTGCCCGCCTGGGAGAAAGCGATCGATGCGCGTCAGCTGCCGGTGCGTCGAGGGTTCGTCCTCGACCGCGACGATCGCCTCCGACGCGACCTGATAGGTCAGCTGATGTGCGACGGCGACGTCGATCTGACCGCCCTCGGTCAGCCGTACGACGTGGACGCGGAGAGCTACTTCGCGACGGAGCTCGCCGCGCTCGCCACGCTCCCCGATCTCGCGGCTCACGATCACGCGAGCCATCGGATCACGACCACGCCGATGGGCAAGCTCCTCGTGCGCAACGTCTGCATGGTGTTCGATCGCTACTTCCAGGAAGCGGCCGAGCCCCAGCGGTTCTCGTCGACGATCTAGGGAGCCCAGGAAGGAAGAGGAGATCCATGACGCTCACTCGATTCGGTGCGCTCGCGGAGCTGGTGGCTCAGCACGATGCCCTGCGCGGGTTGATGAGCCGCTGCGAGGAGCTCGCGGACGTGCTCGATGCCAACGGTGGTGATCCCGCGGGCCTGCTCCACGAGATCGAGCGACTCCGCGAGGCCTTCGCGACGCACAACAGCTACGAGGAGAAGATCCTGCGCCCCGTGCTGCTCGCGGAGGACCGGTACGGCGCCGTGCGCGTCGATCGCATGGTCGAGGACCACGTGAACGAGCATGCCGAGATGCGCACGCGCCTGAGCTCGCCGGTCACCGCGGATCTCCGCGATGTCATCGAGACGCTGCGTGCCCACCTCGAGGCAGAGGAGCGATACCTGCTGTCGTCTCAGGTCCTGCGTGATGACGTGGCGCCCCTCGCGGAGCGTTGAACGGGCTCCTGAAGGGTCTTCGCTCGGGTCCGAGGGACCTGAGGCGCGGTGTCGCAGATAC
>JAYVLW010000487.1:0-9039 GCA_043759315.1 Myxococcales bacterium | reverse complement strand
GATGTCGTAGTCGCTCGGCAGATCATCGGGGACCTCGTTCGACTGCCGGCGCTGCTCGCGGCGGACCCAGTCGACAGAGCCCGACTTCTCGGGGGTGTTGCGCTGCAGATACTCGATCACCGTCTGCTCGGACTCGTTCGCATCGGCCCACAGCACGCGGTGGCCAAGCGTGGAGAACCGCACGTCGGGGACCTTCGAGCCGGTCTTCGCGACGAACATCGTGCGCGGGTGCGACTGGCTCTGGTCCTCGTTGCGCGACAGGTACGCCGCCTCGAAGTCGGCGACCACGCGCGACATCGCCATCCGCAGCTCGTGGTTACGCGACTCGTACTTCTCGAACGTGCGCTTCGTATCGGAGGTGTTGGAGATCGTGCGCCACGCGAGGCCCATCATGATGACCATGATCGCGCTCGCGATCATGACCTCGATGAGCGTCAGCCCTGATTGCCCGCGGCGCATCACTCGGTCTTCCCCTCACGCGGTGTGCGCGTGCGACCGTTGTTGGACCCCGAGCCCGAGCCCGAGCCCGAGCCCGAGCCCGAGCCGGCGGCGGGCAGCTCCTGCGCGCCGAGGCCGTTCAGCACCTTGTCCATCGCGGCGGCGTCGGTGAAGTACGCGACGACGCGCATGTCGCGATCGGAGCCGGAGACCTGCCACTTCACGTACAGCGTCACCTTGCGGATCGAGACCTTGAGAATGTTCTGGACCATCGCGTACTGGCCCTGGATGAACGACGCGCCGGCCTTCGAGTCCTGATCCTGGCTGCTCTTGCCGCCGCCCGAGAACCCGCCGCCGAGCATCGACAGCATGCCGCCGAGCGCCGAGTCCTGAAAGCCACTCGGCGGCTCCGCGCCGTCGGAGCCGACGCCGGAGCCCGAGCCGGCAGTGCCGGTGCGCGCGGAAGCAGAGCCGTTCGACCCGGAGCCCGACGCCATCGCCTGCAGCTTGTCCCAGCTCGGCAGCTCGACCTGCTCGACCTTCGCGCACCACTCCACGCCCGGCCAGCCCTCCTCCTCGAACGGCTTGTAGTCCGTACAAGAATCGTCGGCGTCGGCGAGGCCGGTGTCGGTGAACCCGTCCTTGATCAACGTCTCCTCGACGTCGTACATCTTCCCGCGCGCGAGGTCGGTGACCACACCCATCATCTGCGCCTGGCGCGCGTTGAAGATGCTGCCTGCCGCGCTCTTGATCAGCACGGTCAGCGCGAAGCCGAGCAGCGACAGGCCGATCATGACCTCGAGCAGCGTGAAGCCCCAGCTGGGCAACCGCGCGCGGCGAGAAGCGTGGGCCTTCGCGCTCACTGCTCCTCCGCTCCATCTCGCTTCGCATCGCGATCGCCCATCGCGTTGCGAAGCATGTGATCGTCCACGTTCTTGAGCACGCCATCGCGCAGCTCGACCCGCCCCGTCAGGCCATAGACGAGGATCGAGAACGTCTCGCTGCCATCGGTCATCTCGATCACGGACTTCTCCGACGAGCCCATCGGGAAGAAGTAGATGGCGACGTGGCCCTTGGTCTGGGCCTTGTCGAGGTGCTGGACGAACACCTGCTTGAACTTGATCCCCTTGCCGGCGCGGAGCTTGCGCGCCCAGCCCTTGCCCACGGAGGAGCCGGTGATCGAGTCACCCGCCGGGACGCAGGTGCGGTCCGCGATGTGGCTACCCGCGATCGCGACCGCACGCTTGGTCGCTGCTTCGGGGTCGCCGGACGCAAATGCGTCCTCGGGCATCTGCCCCATCCGCTGCTTGCCGCGCTCGATCGCCTCCTTCACCGCGTCCGGATCCTTCTCGAGCTTCTCGTTGCGAACGATCGCCGCCTGGCCCTGGCAGACCTCGACGATGTACTGCTGGTCCTCGAGGTCGAGGACCACGCGGTGCATCTCGCCGTGCTCGATCGAGAGCTGATTCGCGCGCCGCATCACCGAGGCCAGCTCGTTCGCGTCCTCGACCAGATCGGCCTTGGTGATCATCCGGAACCCCGAACGCACGAGCACGGCGCCGCCTCCGATGATCGCGAGGACGATCATGATCTCGAGGACCGTCATGCCCCGCCCGGGCCGACGGCCCGAGGAGGAGGTGCGTGCGCGACCGGGGTTCATGGCTTACCAGGACTTGATGTCGTCCGACGTGCCTTCCTTGCCGTCCTCGCCAGGCGAGGACACGGCGAGGCCCTTCGCGCCCGCCGGGAGGTTCTGGCCGCACAGCATCTTGTACTGGCCACCCCACGGATCCTTGATGTCCTTGTTGTTCATGTACTCGTTGAGGTCCTCGAGCTTGTCGGGGCAGCCCTTGTCGGGGTGCGCCGCCGACCACGACGGGTAGGCCTCGTACGCGTACTTGGTGACGGTCGCCTTCGCGATGTCGCCCTTGGACTCGCCGAACATCTTCATGACGCGCGGACCGACGACGAGGCCCATGACGAGGGCCAAGATCGCGAGCACGATCATGATCTCGAGGAGGGTCATGCCGCGCTGGGCGCGGCGGGCGGTACGAGACATGCGCTTCGAGAGGTTCAACATTGTCGTCTCCTTCTTCACTTCGGGCCTGAGATCTGACCGAGGTCCATGATGGGTTGCAGGATCGAGAACACGATGAAGGCGACCGCGCCGCCCATGAACACGAGCATCATGGGTTCGAGCAGCGCCGTGAACCGGCCGAGCTTGGTGTCGACCTCGGCTTCATAGGTGGTGGCCACGCGCTCGAGCATCTGCTCCAGCTGACCAGCTTTTTCGCCGACGGCCACCATGTGGATCATCGTTGCAGGAAACTGGCCAGACTTCTTGAGCGTCTGGGCGAGCGACTCGCCCTCGGTGACGGCCTTCTTGGCGTCGTCGATGGCCCGCTGGAGGATCACGTTGCCCATGATCATCTTCGCGGTGTCGAGCGAGCGCAGCATTGGCACACCGGCCTGCAGCATCGTGCCGAGCGTGCGCGAGAACCGACCGACGTTGATGGTGCGGACGAGCTGACCGAGCACCGGCAGGGACAGCACGAACCGGTGCCAGATCGGCCTGCCGTCCTTCGAGCTGCTCCACTTGAGGAACACGACGATCGAGGCGATGAAGCCGAGCGTCAGCCACAGGATGTTCTTGCCCATGAAGCTGGAGGTCCAGATCAGGAGCCGCGTGTTCCACGGCAGCGTCTTGCCCTGCGACGTGAACATCTGGGTGATCTCGGGGATCACCTTGATCATCAGCACGGCCATGATGCCGACGCCGACGAACAGCATCACGAGCGGATAGATCATCGCGCCCTGGACCTTGGACTTCAGCTTCTGGGCGTTCTCCAGGAAGTCCGCGAGGCGCGTGAGCACCTCGTCCAGGTTGCCGGCGATCTCGCCCGCGCGGACCATCGAGACGAATAGCTCGTCGAACAGCTTCGGGTGCTTCGCGAGGGCGTCGGCGAGCGACATGCCCTCGTTGACGTTCGTGCGGACCTCGGACAGCGGCGTCTTGAACCGGAGGTTCGTGACCTGCTCGACGAGCGCACCGAGCGCTTCGGCGAGCGGAATACCGCTCTTGAGCAGCGTCGACATCTGGCGCGTGAACGCGGCGATCTCGGTCTTCTTGACGCCGCCGATCAGGCCGCCGAGATCCACATCGCGCGACAGCCCGCCCTTCTTGCGGTTCGCGTCCTTCGCGTTCTTGCCGCCCTTGGATAGCTCGAAGCTCGTGACGAGCACGCCGTCCTTGCGGAGCACCTGGCGCAGCGTCTTCGGCGAGTCGGCGTCGCGCACGCCGTTGATCGACTTGCCGCTCGGCGAGACGCCTTTGAATGCGTACATCGGCATGGCTTAGTCCGAGCTCTCCACGGTGGTCAGCATGACTTCCTCGATGGTGGTCATTCCCTGCATCACCTTCCGCGCACCGTCGAACCGGAGCGCGACCATTCCATCCTCGATCGCCGCGGTGCGGATCGAGCCGGCGTCCGCCTTCGCGAGCGCGAGGCGACGAACCGCGTCGTTGACCATCAGGAGCTCGTAGATACCGGTGCGGCCCTTGTAACCGAGCTGGTTGCACACCGAGCAGCCGACCGTCTCGAACACGGTTCCCACCGGCGGCGGGCGCTGGCCCTTCACCGCGGGTAGATCGTACGCGCCGCGGAAGAACCGCTCCGGATCGATGCCGAGCTCGACGAGCGCCTCGTCCGACGGACGCACCGGCCGCGCGCACGCGTAGCACGGCTTGCGCACGAGGCGCTGGGCGAGGAGGCCGACGAGCGACGATGCGACGAGGAACGGCTCGATCCCCATGTCGACGAGACGAGTGATGCCGCCGGCCGCGTCGTTGGTGTGGACGGTGGAGAACACGAGGTGACCGGTGAGCGATGCGGTGATCGCGACCTCGGCCGTCTCGCGGTCACGAATCTCGCCGACCATGATGACGTCGGGATCCTGGCGAAGGAACGACCGCAGACCGGAGGCGAACGTCAGATCGATCTTCGCGTTCGTCTGGGTCTGCGAGATGCCCTCGAGCTGGTACTCGACCGGATCCTCGACGGTGAGGATGTTCTTGTCGGGCGAGTTGATCTCGGAGAGGCACGCGTAGAGCGTGGTCGTCTTGCCGGAGCCGGTGGGGCCCGTGACGAGCAGGATGCCGTGCGGCCGTGCGATGATGGCGCGGATCAGCGCGAGGTGATCGGTGGCGAAGCCGATGTCGGCGAGGCCGAGGAGCACGCTCGAGCGATCGAGCAGACGGATCGTGACGCTCTCGCCGGCCGCGGTCGGGGCGGTGGCGACACGCATGTCGACGTCCTTGCCGGCCATCTTGCGGCGGATGCGGCCATCCTGCGGCAACCGCTTCTCCGCGATGTTGAGGCCGGCCATGATCTTCACGCGCGCGAGGATCGACTGCTGGAACTTCTTCGGCGCGCGCTTCGCCTCGCGGAGCTGACCGTCGACGCGGTAGCGCACGACGATGTCCTTCTCGCCGGGGCGGATGTGGATATCGGACGCGCCTTCCTTGGCCGCCTGGAACATCAGCGAGTTGACCCAGCGGATGATCGGGGCCTCGTCGTTGGCATCGAGCATGTCGACGAGCTCTTCGGACTGGAAGTCCTCGCCCTCCTCGTCCTCGCCCTTCTTGTGGCTCTCCTCGAGCTCGTGCGTGCCGCGGAGACGCGTGTACGTCTTGTTGATGTGATCGATGATCTTCGCGCTCGACGCGACGACCGGCTCGACGGGCTCGGAGAGCAGCACCGCGACCGCATCGATCACGTCGACGGAGGTGGGATCCGCGACCGCGACCATCACGCGGCCGGTGCCATCACGGCCGATCGGCAGCACGAGGCGCTGGCGGGCGAAGTTGATCGGCAGCTTGTCGATCAACTCGACGGGGATGTCCTCGGCGCGCGGCAGATCGCGCAGGTACGGCATCTCCGACTGCAGCGACAGCGCGACCGCGAGCTGGTCCTCGTCGATCAGCTTGAGGCGCACGAGCACCTCGCCGAGGAGGCCGCCCTCCTCGCGCTGCTTCATCAGCGCGCGCTCGATCGCATCGGCCGGCACGTTGCAACGGCCGACGAGGATCTCGCCGATCAGCGGCGTGACCGGCCCCAGCGACGGGGGACCGCCGACGCCTTGCGGCATCGCGAAGCCGGGCGTCGCCATCAGCCGCCGCCCTTCTTCTCATCCACCGGCGCGGGTGCGGGCGCGGGCGCGGGGGTCCGGCCGGGCGCCGGTGCGGGGCCAGGCGCGGGAGCCGGCGGCGCGTCGGGATCCTCGATCTCGGAGGGCGCGTAGTCGAGCGGACCGTTGAGCACGCGCTGGCGCGCCCCCATCGCGCGGAGCACGTCGAGGTCCTCCTCGACCGACTGCACCGAGCGGTTGATCTCCTCGATCACGCCGCGCTTGCGGCGGTAGTCGAGCTTCGCCTCGTACTTCATCTCGTTCAGCGTGGTGAACGAGCGAACGAACTCCTCGCGCTCGCGCACCTTGCGCTCGCGGATCGACTGGAGATCCAGCTGGTCCTTGATGATGTAGGGCGTGAGCAGGATCAACAAGTTCGTCTTGCGCTTGGACTTCGTCGAGTACTTGAACAGGTAGCCGAGGATCGGGATATCTCCGAGCAGCGGCACCTTCGTGGTGTTGTAGATGTCCTTCTCCTGGATCAGGCCGCCGATGACGACGCTCTGCTGATCGTGGACGACCACCTGGGTCTTCAGCTTGCGCTCGGTCCACGTCGGACCGAGCTCGGCATCCTTGCCGCCGATGTCCTTGGTCTCCTGCTCGATCTCGAGGCGAACCGAGTCGTTGCTCGAGATGTGCGGCGTGACGTTGAGCGAGAGGTTCAGCTTCTCGCGCTGGATGTTCTGACCGATCGAGCCGGCGAGCCCGCCCGCAGCGCCGCCCGCGGGCAGGCCGAGCCCGCCGAACGAGAGGCCCGCCTTGTAGGGGATGTTGTTGCCGACAGAGAACTCGGCCTTCTCGTTGTCGATCGCGATGACGTGCGGCGCCGACAGGATGTTCGAGTTGTCCTGGGTGGCGAGCGCCTGGAACAGGATTCCGTACGACGGAATGCTCGTGCCGAGCAGTGTCTGCGAGTTCGCCAGCGGTGCGCCGATCAGGCCACCGATCAGACCGGTCGCCGCGGCGAGCGTCTTGATATCGAGCGAGCGCAGCGCCGGCGTCTGCACGCCGCCGAGCACGAGGTCGCCGTTGTTGAACGGCAGGCCACCGTGCGAGCTCGAGCCGATCGAGAGGTCCCTCGAGAGGTTGACCTCGAGGATCAGCGCCTCGATGAAGATCTGGCGGCGCGGCTGATCGAGGCGCTTGATGACGTCCTTGATCGCGACGTAGTCGCGGCCGCTCGACATCACGATCAGCGAGTTCGTCGGCTTGTCGCCGATCACGCGGACCTGGCCCTCGAGCGATGTCCCGAGATCGCCGATCGGACTCGGCGCTGGTGCCGGCGCGTTCGGTTGTCCGCGACCGCCCTGTGCACCACCGCGACCGCCAGCTTGCGGGCCCTGCCCCATCGCCGCGTTCAGCGTGGTGGCGAGCTCCTCGGCGAGCGCGTTCTCCAGCGGATGGACGCGGATCGACGTTCCGCCCTCGGTGTCGAGCGAGATATCGAGGCGCTCGACCAGCGCCTTGACGCGGTAGTAGCCGGCCTGGCTCGACACGACGATCAGGGTGTTCGTACGGTCGTCGACGAGGATCTTCGACGGAACTGCGCCCGCGACCTCGTCACCACCGGGCCGCGCCGGGCTCTCGCCGCTGGTCACGCCGCCGCGCTTGCCCTGCGGCTGCGCCCCACCGGCACCACCCGCACCGGCGGTGATGCCGAGGATCTCGTTGAGCTTCGTCGCGAGCTGCGTCGCGTCGGCGTGCTGGACGGGGATCGTGTAGATGCCGTCGCTGCCGCCCGGGATATCGATCGACTTCGCGAGGGACATCATGTCCCGCACCTGGCTCGCGTAGTCCGTGATGATCAGCATCGAGCCGGCGGTCTGGACGTTGCCCGCCGGCGAGCGGATCGAGTCGAGCGCGCCGCGCAGCGTCTCGATCTGCGCGTACGACGGACGCAGGATGTACCGGACCATCTGGTCCTGGTTCGCGGGCGTGCCCCGCTTGTAGATCGGGACCGTCTCGCTCTTCGCGGTGGCGCTCTCGACGATCCGCAGCATGTTGCCCTTGGGCACCACCGTGAGCCCCATCGTCGACAGCGCAACGAGGAACACGTTGTACGCCTCGGCGGCGCTCATCTTGTTCGGCGCCATCACCGTGACCTTCTTGCCGGTCGAGACGATGCGCGGATCGAGGATGAAGTTCTTGCAGGTGAAGCCCATCGCCCAGGCGATCAGGTCCTTGAGCTCGGTCTCGGGCTTGAACGTGACGGCGACCTGGCCCGTGCGCTTCTTGCACGGATACAGCGACTCGTCCTCGGCGGCCGGCGTCGTGCCACCCGCGGGTGCGGGTTGCGCGGCGGCGTAGCGCACGGGCGCGAGCGACGAGAGCACGGTCACCACCAGCACCGAGGCCAGCGACGTCTTCAAAGGCGAGTGTGAGGAATGCATCGATAAGTCCAATCAGCGAATCGTGTACTTGAGAGTGACAGGCTTGCCGCGCCGAGTAACTTCCATCTCGAGCGAGGTCGCTTCCCGGAGCTTCGTGTAGACCTCGAGCGCCTTGTCGGCGGTGGTCAGCTCGAAGCCGTTGATCGACTGGATCGTGTCGCCGTTCGTCAGGCCGAGCTTCGCGTACACGCTGCTCGGACGGATCGCATAGAGCTTGAAGCCATCGGGCTTGCCGTTCTTGACGGCCGGCACGACGCGCGCGCCCTTCGCGACCGCCATCGGGTTCGCGAGGACCTGATCGACGAGCTTCTTGTCGATCTCGTAGGTGGAGTCGTCGATCTTCTTGATGCCGTTGTCGATCGAGGCCTGGAGGTCATCGCCATCACCATCGGACTTCACCGGCTCGGTCGCCGCGACCGGCGTTGGCGGCGGCGTGACCCCGACGAGCACGAGGCGCTCGATGTGGCCCGAGTTCTCGAACTCGACGTACTTGAACTTGATGGCCTTGACCGGGCCCGAGGCGCCGGGGAGCTTGTCGCCCACGCCGAACGCGCCCTGCTTCTGGTTCTCGGTGTTGATCACCGTCGCGTAGGAGTCCTTGTCCGTCGGGGCGACGTTCGTGGCGACGAGGATCAGCGGCAACGACGTGTTCGTCACCGACGAGGGATCGAGGTTCGACGGCGCGGCGGCCACCGGCGGCGTGCAGTCCGAGCAGAACATGTTCCGATCCTGGAACTGCCCGCCGTCCTTGGTGTGCTTCGGCTTGGTCTGCTGCGCATCCGGCCGGGCCATCGCGACGACCTTCGGGGCGTGCGCGGGGTCACCGAGGAACTGCGCCTCGAGGATGTGGCCGGTCGCCTTCGCGGCGAACACCGAGCACACCATCACGACGACGGCTCCCAGCACCCAGAAGTAACGCTTCACGAGATCCTGCATCCGATCACTCCTTCTCGCGATCTTCGTCGCCGTGGGCGGGGTGGCCATCGCCGTTGCCCGCTTCGTCCGGATCCGTGGTCTCCAGGCG
>JAYVLW010000486.1:0-13563 GCA_043759315.1 Myxococcales bacterium | reverse complement strand
ATCTGTGTACCACCTTCTCGGTGCACGGGAATCTCACGTCCTTCGCCCTGACCATGCTAAGCGGCAACATGCCCTTCACCCCCGGCGTGACGACGACGGAGACCCACGGCCTGCTGTTCGTGATCGCCGGTCAATCGCTGTGCGTGGTCCGGCACTCGGCGCCGACGGTGCCGCGGGGTGACGCCGGCGACGCGCTCTACCTCGGTGACCTCGACGGCCAGCCGTGCTTCGCGCGGCTGCTCGGCGATGGCCCGCCGCCCGCCGGCTCGGAGCCCGCGCCGCTGCGCCAGCTGTTCAGCGAGCTCGCCGAGGAGGAGTTCGCGATCGCGACCCGCGCTCTCGGCCTCACGGCATGGGACCAGGACTTCCGGTTCTGCGGCCGCTGCGGCGCGCCGACCGAGCGGTCGGCCACGGAGCGCATGCGCTCCTGCCCGAGCTGCAAGTTCACCGCCTATCCGCGGCTATCGCCGGCGGTGATCGTGCTCGTCGAGCGCGATGGCAAGTGCCTCCTCGCCCGCAACGCACGCACGAGGATGCCGTTCTATTCGACGCTCGCCGGCTTCGTGGAGGTCGGCGAGACGCTCGAGCAGTGCGTCGCGAGAGAGATCCGCGAGGAGGCAGGCATCGAGCTCGCCGACATCCACTACTTCGGAAGCCAGCCGTGGCCGTTCACCAGCTCGCTGATGATCGGCTTCACCGCGACGTGGGCGGGCGGCGAGATCGTCGCCGAGCCGTCCGAGATCTTCGACGCCGACTGGTTCGCACCCGATGCCATCCCGGTGGTGCCACCCAAGCTCTCGATCGCACGCGCGCTGATCGACGACTTCGTCCAGCGGCACACCAGATCGTGAGGCGGGTCGTGGGGATGTCCCTGGTCAGCGACGCGCACGCGCCGTAGCGACGAGCTCCGAGTAGCATGGCTCGTCGATGCCGAGCCGCTCGAGCCACAGCCGGAAGTAGCGATCGAGCGCGTCGCTCCGGGTGTGCGTGCCCAGATGGTGTGCGAGGAAGTCCGCGCGGTTCTGCACCTTGTCGGCGACCAGCATCGCGTTGACCTCGGAGAGCGGCGAGAGCGATATGTCCGCCGCGGAGCTGATCGGGCGAGATGACAGCGCGGCGTTCGCGACGTTGCGGTACTCGAACGCGAGCGCGATCACGACAGGATCGTCGGACAGCTCGTGCAAGCGAGACGCACGAGCCGCGAGCTCGGCGTCCTCCTGGACAAGCGGGTGGAGGCAGTACGCACGTTGCGCCGCCGCGGATGCGCCGAGGTGCGCGAGGATGGCGAGGCCCTCGTCGATGTGGTGGATCAACGGGACCTGCGAGCGTGCGGCGACGCGCGTGCCGTAGTGCGCGGCGATCGCTCGATACTCGCGGGTCTGCTGGATGTCCATCGCGGCGAACTGCTCCACGAAGTCCTTGCGCGAGTTGGGCATGCGTTGTCAAGTTCGTCGATGCGCCTCTCCGGCCTCCGCAACGAACGCGCCGTCGCGTCTCCCCAGTTTCGCGGAGGTAGCTTCCGGAACACGTTCCAGGCCGACGCGGGCCTCGCCGGCCCCAAGGGACCGATCCTTCGCGAGTTCCTGTTCGGCGGAACCAAGCGCAAGCCGCCCGGCATCATCCCGGTCGCGTCCCCGCTCGAGACCTGGGGTGCGTCGATCTCGTCGACGAAGCTCCGCGTCACCTGGCTCGGCCACTCCACGATGCTGCTCGAGGCCGATGGCCTCCGCGTCCTCACCGATCCCGTGTTCGGTAGCCGCCTCGGCCCGGTCTCGTTCGCCGGTCCGAAGCGGTTTCACGCGCCGCCGGTCGCGGTGGCGCAGCTCCCGAAGCTCGACGCGATCCTGGTGTCGCACGACCACTTCGATCACCTCTGCAAGTCCACCGTGATCGAGCTCGCGAAGCTCCGGGTCCCGTTCATCACATCGCTCGGCGTGGGCCATCACCTCGAGAAGTTCGGCGTTTCCCCGGCGCTGATCACCGAGCTCGACTGGCACGAGTCCCACACGCTCGCCGGCGGCACGTTGCGCTTCACCGCCACACCCGCACAGCACTTCTCCGGACGCATCGGCGGCCGCAACGCGACCCTGTGGTCCTCGTGGGTGATCCAGACCGCGTCCAAGAAGCTGTTCTTCTCCGGCGACACCGGCCTGACGCCGGAGATGGGCGACATCGGGCGCCTGCACGGGCCGTTCGATCTCGTCATGCTCGAGATCGGTGCGTGGCACCCGGCGTGGGGGTCGATCCACCTCGGGCCCGGGAATGCGCTCAAGGCGTTCGAGCTCCTCGGCGGCGGCACGCTGATGCCCGTGCACTGGACCACGTTCGATCTCGGGCTCCATCCATGGGCACAGCCCGCCGAGCACCTCGTGGAGCTCGCGCAGGCCGGGCGCCAGCGCATCCTGACGCCACGCATCGGCGTGCCGTTCGAACCGGCGCTCGTCGAAGGCGTGGATCCGTGGTGGCGCGATCTCGCTACATCCGATGCTTCAGCGCACTCAGACGATCATGCGTCTGCTGCTGCTGGGGCAGCAGCGTCCCCGTGACCAGTGCCCGCGACGCGGCGTCGAGCTCGTCGAGACCGCGGTTGTAGTCGGCGAGGCCTGAGCGACCGTGCGCGCGCGCTCGATCGCGCACCTCTCCGTGGCGCAAGTCGGCGTAGGCCGCGCCCGCGAGCGCGGTACGCGGGGTGCAGTGACTGCGAACTGTACCGATGCGTTACCTGTCGCTCCTCACGCCCACCCTATTCGCAGCGCACGCCAGCGCGGAGCCCGTCTCGCTGACGGAGCCTACGCCCTCGACCGAGGCCTCAGCGACGGTCTCCGTGGCCCCATCACCTCCGGCGGCGCCTGCCCCACGCCCCGACAAGGCCTCCGGAGTCGTGGTCGAGGATGCCCCTTCGAGCTCCGAGCGCGCACGTGTGCTCCCACGCGCACTCCTGTTCTTCCCGCGCCTCGCGGTGTTCCTTGCCGTGCAGCCGATCCGCGGGGCGACCTACGTCTACGAGCGCTACGATCTCCTGGCACGGTTCACCGATGCCACGTTCACCGACGATCGGAAGTTCGGGATCTACCCGGTGGCGGGATACGAGTCAGGCTTCGGCTTCAAGGTCGGGGCGCGCCTCCTCTACAAGGACATCCTCGGCGACGGGGAGCGGATCAAGCTGCGCGTGGACTACGGCGGCGAGTTCCGCTACGCGCTCGGAGCCCACCTCGGAACCGGCCACCGGTTCGGCCCCATCCGGTTCGAGGCCGATACGAGCCTCGAGCGAAGACCGCACGAGCGCTTCTTCGGCATCGGCAACGGGGCCGAGCTCGAGCTGCCCCCGGCGATGCCGATCGATCCCTCGACCTCCGATACCGCCGTCTCGTCGCGCTTTCAGGAGGACGCGATTCGCAACGTCGCGACGATCGACATCGCGTTCACGAAGAAGTTCCACTCGCGGGTCTCCGGTGCGCTGATGCTCCGCACGTTCGATGCGCCCCCGGAGCAGGACGACAAGAACATCGAGATGAACTACGAAACCTCGAAGCTCGTTGGCTTCGCCGACGGCGTGCGGAACCTGTACGTGGAGAACGAGCTCGTCTACGACAGTCGGCGTCCCGCCTCGCAATATGTCACGCAGACCCTCGACGGCACCGGCTGGCTCGCACGCGGTCACTTCGGCATTACCCGCGGGATCGACAAGGATCCCTCGCGGTTCTACTCCTATGGGGGCGAGCTCCAGCGCTACTTCGATCTGTACGCGGGCACGCGAACCCTGGCGCTCCGCGCGATGGTCGACGCGATCGGCGGCACCGACGGCCGCACGGACGGTCGGATCTCGTTCATCGATCTGCCGCGCCTCGGTGGCTCCGAGTACCTGCGCGGCTACCCGACGGGACGCTTCCGCGATCGCGCCGTCGTTCTCGGCACGGCCGAGTACGCGTGGGCGATCATGAACAACGCCTCGGCCTACACGTTCGTGGACATCGGCCAGGCGCTCGCATCGTACGGGGATGCCCCGACGACACGCGTGCGCGTCGGCTACGGCTTCGGCATCCAGGTTCATACGAAGAACACGTTCATGTTGCGCGCACAGCTCGCCCGTTCCCGCGAGGGTGACCTCGCCTTCAACCTGGTGTTCTCGCCTGCATTCGGCCGCCGCGAGCGCGGCGGGAGGTTCTGATGCGGTCCGGATCGTTCGTTGTCCTCGTCGTTGTCGCGCTCGGGTGCGGTGGCAAGAGCCCCGTCGGGAACATCCGGTTTGCCAAAGCGCGACCCGCGTGGCGCGTCGATGACCGAGCAACGACCACCGCCGCGCCCGCCGCGCGTGACTTCTTCTATGCGCTCTACAAGCTCGACGGTGCCTTCGCGCGGCGCACGACGCGCGCGATGGAGCTGCAACCGGTCAAGCCCGTGCTCGACGTCAACTCGCTCGACGAGGTTCCGGACTCGACGTGGTTCACGAATCGGATCGGCGCCCGCGATCTGACGATCGAGGAGCTCAAGCGCGGTCCCAACCTGGGCCCGAACCCGTTCGACCATCGTCCCTGGACCATCATCGGCGCGAAGGTCGGCGGGAAGTCGCTCGGGTTCACGTTCGAGGACGCGCTCGGGCGGAAGTTCCTCCTCAAGTTCGACATGAAGGCGCTCCCCGAGATGGAGACCGGCGCGCACGCCATCGTGCACCGCCTGATGTGGGCCGTGGGATACAACGTGCCGGAGGACCACATCGGATCGATCCGCCGCGACGATCTCGTGATCGGCGAGAAGGCGAGGAAGAAAGGCTTCGACGAAGCGAAGCTCGACGCGGCGCTGAAGCTCGTCTACCGGGGCGACGACGGAACGATCCGCGTGCTCGCGAGCCTGTTCGTCCCGGGGAAGCCGATCGGTCCGTACGCGCGCGACGGCGTACGCGACGACGACCCCAACGATCTGATCCCGCACGAGCAGCGGCGTAGCCTGCGCGGCCAGTATCCGATCTTCGCCTGGCTCAGCCACACCGACATGAAGGAAGACAACACGCTCGACACCTTCAAGGACGGCTACGTCACGCACTACCTGATCGACTTCGGCAAGGCGCTGGGGGTGCTCGCCACGGCAGACCACGACCTGTCGAACTCGCACCGCTACCTGTTCGACCTCAAGGACGCGTCGAAGGATCTGGTCTCGTTCGGCCTGCGCGGCCACCCGTGGGAGGGGATGAAGCAGCCCGAGCTCCGGGGCATCGGACTCTTCGATGTCGAGCACTTCAACCCGGGCGCGTGGAGATCGACGCTCCCGTACTGGCCGCTGCTCGACAAGGACCGGTTCGACGCGTTCTGGGGCACGAAGCTGCTCATGCGGTTCAAGCCGCACGAGATCGCCGCGATCGTCGACGAAGCGAAGTTCAGCGACCCGCGTGCCGCGAAGTACATGGTCGACACGCTGATCTATCGCCAGCGCAAGACCGGCCGCTACTGGTTCGATCGTGTCGCGCCGCTCGACGCGTTCGAGGTGCAACCCGGCCCCACGCAGCCAACGCTGTGCTTCACCGACCTGATGCTCTCGTACCTGCTCCGCACGTCGGCCACGACCTACGCGATCGACACCTACGATCACGCTGGTGCCACCACCGGATTCGCGACGACCGTCACCGCGGGCGCGAAGGGCCGCACGTGCACCACGCTTCCTCTCGCCGCTGGCACGGACGCCTACACGATCGTCCGCATCCGGGTGCGACGCGACTTCCGCGAGCTGCCCCCCGTCGTCGTGCACCTCGCACGGCTTCCGGGGGCCAGCCTCGAGGTCGTCGGGCTGCGCCGCCGCTAGCCCGAGGCGATGGCCGGGGACCACGACCCGCACGTCGCGGGGCCCGTGGCGAGGACAATCGGTGCGGTTTCCACCCGGCCGGGGAGGCCTCTTGGATGGCCCGCCAAGGGCCTTGGGGGAGACAATCGACACGCCGTCACCGATTGATGGACGGTAATGCTCGACTTCTCGCGCCCTACAGGCGACCCATATCCCTGACTTTCGGCGATCAGTTGGGCCAGCCTGTGTTGGCCTGTCGTTGAAGTCATTTCAGCTACCAGGAGCGGCGACGATGTCTGAAGGTACGATCAAGCGTCTCACTGACAAGGGTTTCGGTTTCATCGAGAACGGTTCGGGAACCGACCTGTTCTTCCACATGTCTGCCGTTGAAGGCATGCGCTACGAGGAGCTCCGCGAGGGGCAGAAGGTCTCGTACAACGAGGGTCGCGGCCCGAAGGGTCCGCGCGCCGAGAACGTTCGCGCCATCTAAGCGTCGCTAACGAACTTTCAATGCCGCCGCCGTGGGAAACCACTGCGGCGGTGTTCGTTTTCGGAGTCGCTACGCCGCGGCTTCGGCGCCGTGGAAGTGGGTCATCGTGAACGTCGCCAGCTCCAGCCAGCGCGCGGTCAACCAGGTGAAGCCGCCGGGCGGCGTGCCGCGGATCATGCGCAGCCACGGCTCGGCCGCACCACTGTCGCGCACGCTCGACGTCATCGTGGTCGCGTATGCGCGCAGCAGCCAGACCTCGCGCATCTGCTGGACCGGCAGGTACGCCTCGAGCTGCGGCCACGCGCGCTCGTAGATCCTCACCGCCTCCGCGAAGTCGCCCTTGCGGCACAGCACGAGCGCGTCGACCGAATCCAGCAGCGCCTGGCAGTACACGGGATCACCTGTCATCGGCCGCTTGCGCAGTGCCTCGAGCCACTGCGTCGCCTTCTCGACATCGCCACCGAGTGCGAACGCGCGCGCGAGTTGACCGGCCGCCATGCGGCGAATGCCGCCGAGCGCGAGCTTCGGCATGCGCTCCACCGCAAGGAGTGCGCCGACCGCCGCCGCGGAGTCGCCACCGAGCAGAAGTGCATAGCCCTGGTTGTACCGAGCGACGGCCGCGAAGTTCGGCTTCATGCGGAACCGCTTCGCGAGCGCCTCGAACAGCTCCACGGCCTTGCTGTGCTGACCGCGCGCGATCGCTTCGAGCCCGGCGGTCTGAGAAGCGTTGAACCGCTCCGCACCCCGGAACATCACCACCATGAACAGGATCGGCAGGGCGAGCCCGGTCACGCCGACGATACCGAGCCACCACCACGCGTACCCGCTCGTGGCCTCGACCACGGCGCCACGGTCGTGCGGACTGGTCCGCATCACGGCGTAGATCGCGATGAACATCACGATCAGGACCAACCAGATGATCAACGTCGTCTTCGCGGAGCCCTTCTGCGGCAGCGCCGGCGGGGGCTCGTGGGGTAACCAGTCCTCGGCCATGGCTCATCGTACCCGATCGTAAGCGCGGGCTTGCAGCCCCGTTGTTCCGGCATGCGGCGTCTCCTGTTCGTGCTGTGCCTCCTCGTCCCCGTGGCCGCGCGCGCCAGCGGCGACAAGCTCAACGTCTCGATCGGCGGTGGCGTCGATAGCGGCGACAGCACGGGCTGGGCGGTGCGCCTCGGCGAGACCATGGAGGTGACGGACACCGACGAGGGCCTGATCTACGGCACGACCTGCGGCTACGACTACTGGCGCGCGAGCACGTCGAGCGGGTTCAACATCCCGATCGGCGGCTACGTCGGCGCACGCACCCACGACATCACCACCACGTTCGGCGCCGGGGTCGGCCTGCTCGCGGCCGAGAAGATGCGCGGCGATTCGGGGTTCGGCGTCGTCCCCTACGTCCGCGCCGCGCTCGGGTTCGAGCTCGCCGGGCGGCGCACGATCACGGTCGACGGTCGGATGTCGCGCCACGCGCTCGTGGACGTGGCGGACTTCACTCGGTGGAGCGTGCTCGTGATGTACGGCACGACGTTCGCCCACTAGGTATGCTCGCGGGCGCACATGTCGCTCGCGATCGTTCGCTGCACCACCGGTGCTCCACAGTTCCAGGAGCTCGTCCGCGGCCTCGATGCGGACCTCCAGGCTCGTTACGGAGAGGTCCAGGCGCTGTACTCGCCACACAACAAGGTCGCCGAGATCGAGACCGCCGTGCTCGCGATCGAGGACGGTCGCGCGGTCGGGTGCGGCTGCTTCAAGCTGCACGCGCACCAGACCATCGAGCTCAAGCGCATGTACGTGATCCCCGAGGCGCGCGGCCGGCGGATCGCGGCCCAGATCGTGGCCGCGCTCGAAGCCTGGGCCTGCGAGCTCGGCCACACCACCGCGGTGCTCGAGACCGGAAACCTCCAGCACGAGGCGGTCGCCCTGTACACCCGCTGTGGGTACGAGCGCACCCCGTGCTTTCCGCCGTACGACCAGCTCCCGGCAAGCATCTGCATGAAGAAATCGCTGTGACCGTGTCCACCCGCCCCACCGCTCGCGGCTCTTGGCTTCCGAAGGAGGCTCCTGTGCGCCCTACCCCCGTGCTCGCATCTGCTCTGATCGGTTGCTGGCTGCTCGTCACCCAGGCCACCCCCGCGGCCGCGTGCGACGATGACGACGACGACGACGACGCAGAGGTCGTCACGACTGCGGACGCCGATGACTTCGCGCCCGCGGCCCCGATGGCCGAGCGCGAGGACCGGATCCAGCGCGTGATCGAGCGCCTCGCGCGCCGGCTCGAGCGTGCCGAGCGCACACTCGAGCTCCGCTCGGGATCCGAGCCACCGAGGCCGCCGAGGCCCCCGCGTGCGCCGCTCCCGCCCTTGCCCCCGCTGCATGCGCTCGACGACCTCGACGACCTCGACGATCTCGACGACCTCGACGACGCCTCCGAGGGCACGTTCGATGTTCACGGCGACTTCGACGTCGACGTCGATCTCGGTGACGATGCCATCGACTGATCCGCGCGTGATGCCGGTGATGTCGCCGACGCTCAGTGGCACCACACGCTGACGTCGATCTCCACGATCGAGCGCGCGGCGAAGTACGGGGTCGCGGCCGCCCCGGTCAGGACCTCTTCCGAGAGCGTCCCCGCGACGACATACCAGGTCGAGTCCATGTCCTCGTCCTCGCCTCGCTCGAACATGCAGCGCACCTGATCCGCGCCGTTCGCCATGCAGGTCATCGGATGCACGGGCTTCGGCTTCCGGTCCAGCACCTCCTGACCGCGCGCGCCGAGCTGCAGCCCGAGCTCGTCGACGATGCCACGGGACAGCACGCGCACGCCGCAGCCGAGCTCGGCGACCACCTTGCCGTCGGCCGAGCTCACGATGTTGCGGTCGACCTTGCAGGTGCCGTAGGTCGTGGGCGGCGGAGCAGGCTCGTCGGCGCCGAGGTACAGCGACCATGCGTACTTCTCGAGGGTCTTGAACATGTCCTTCGCGACCAGCGGCGGGCCCGGGAAGCACGGCGTAGTGCTGGTGGGCGCGGTAGCAGTGGGCGCGGCGACGGTCGGAGCCGCGGGCCCCTGCACCGAGCTACCGCAGCCCAGGAGCACCGCGAGCGGGAGGATCCGGTTCATGTGGATGCAACGGTACGCGCGACCGTGCCATTGCACCTACGCGGTCTGTGCCACGGGAATGTTCGCCGGACCCGGTGCGTTCGCTGCGGCGCGCACGCGCCCGCGCTTCTCGATGCTCTTGCGTTCCGCCTCCGTGCCGACGAACCGCTCGCGCGTACCCATCAGGTGATCGAACCACGGCCGGGTGACGCACCAGTTCGCGTGCTGGTTCGGGCCCATGTGGTGATCGTAGTGCCACGGCAGGTGCTCGCGCGCCCACGTGGGATCGAGGTGAGCGCGCTTGTGCTTCCGGTAGTAGTTGATCGTCGCGTACACGACCGTGCCCGCGAAGAACGGCGCCACGGGGAACAGCGCGGCGCCCGCGATCGCCGTACCGACCAGCGCGAGCGCTTCCTTGCTCTGCCCGTTCCACTTCGAGAACAACGGGGCCTGGTAGTCCGGATCGACGTGGTCGTTCCTCCGCACGTTCCTGTGGTGGTCGTGCCAGTGGAAGCTCCAGAAGCTGCCCTTGTTCTGGCCCTGGCCGTGGAGCACGTACTTGTGGACGAGCCACTCCGTCGCGTTCGCCGCGAGGAGCCCGAGAGGGATCCCGATCATGGAAGGCTCCTCTTGCAAATCATGACCAGATAGTCACATTATTATCTCGCCGTGGCAAGCCCGAAATCTCAGCGCCGTAACCCGTCGAGACTCCCCCGGAAACGGCCGGGGCCCGAGGGCGGCAAGCGCGACCTCAACCGGCGCGAGACCGTGCAGCGCCTCCACGACGCGGCGCTCGGCCTGTTCCTGGCCGAGGGGACCGCGGCCGTGACGATCGACCAGATCGTCGACCGCGCGGGGATCGCGAAGGGCAGCTTCTACCGCTACGCCCGCGACAAGGCGGACCTCGTCGAGCAGATCATGTTGCCCGTCGGCGAGGAGGTGATCGCGGCACTCGAGCGTTGCGAGCAGGCGCTGCACCGCGCGCAGCGCGACACCCTCGCGGCGACCTACCTCTCGCTCGCGGCGGAGCTGTCCACCGTGGTCGCAAACCACTCCCCGCGCGTGCTGCTCTACCTGCAGGAGATGCGCGCGCCGGCAGCACCGGAGCGGCGATCGATCCACGTGCTTGCCGAGGAGCTGACCTCGCGGGCGATCACGCTGACGAACCTCGCGCGCGACCACGGCCTGATCCGCAACGTCGATGCGCGGGTCTCCGCACTCACCGTGCTGGGTGCGATCGATACGATCCTGTTCGATCACCTGCGGCGCCGCCGCGTCTCTGCCGACAACGCACCCGCCGTGATCGGCGAGCTCGTGACGATCGTGCTCGGCGGTATCCGCGGCTAGTTACGCTCGCGCAAGAGCGTGAACGCCTCGTCGACGGCTTGATCGGCGACCTGGATGGTCCGCTTCTGCGCCGCATAGCCGCGCAGGCGGATCTTGAGCACGTGCTCGCCCGGCGCGAGCACCCTGTCGCCCTCGAAGGGCGTATGGCCGAGCCGTTCACCGTCGAGCAGTACCGTGGCATCCGACGGCGTGGAGGTGATGCGCAGGTGGATCGCCCCCGGTGCCACCGCCGAGTCGGCGCCCGCGTCTGGTGGAGGCGCCGAGGATCCCGATCCGGCGCCTGCATCCGGTGCCGGGCCCGCCGGAAACGGTGGCATCGGCGCGGTCTTTGCGCCCGCGCTCGATCCGACCGAGTCGGGCGGCGTCGGCTCGTCTGGCGTCGGCGATGGCTCGGTGACGGCCGGCTTGTTCGCTGCCTGCTGCTTCTGCTCGTAGAGGTACAGCAGCACCGCCGCGGCGATCGAGACCGCCACGATCAAGGTGCCGACGAACAGCCACACCGGCGATCGCGACGGCGGCTTCTGCGCGCGGATGAACGCGGTCTTCTGGTGCTGCTGATCGCCCCCCGCGCGCGGCTTGGCCTCGACCGGCGGAGCGGGTTCCGCTGGCGGCGGTCTCGGCTCGTCGGGCAGCGGGACCGCGGTCGGCGCTGTCTTCGGATCGAGATCGAGCGACGAGATCACGGCGCCGAGATCCGCGTCGTCGGGATCCGGCTCCAGGCGCCCGACGGGCTCGAGGAAGGTCGGCGGGGCGATCATCTCGCCCGTCGTCTCCACCTGCTCGTGATGCTGGCCGCGCGGCTGGAGCGTGGGCCCGGCCTCCGCGGGGTTCGTCGAGATCCGGGTGGTGACCTGGCTATCGACGACCAGCTCCTCCGCCGCCTCGGTGATCGGGCGCGCCGGCGGCGTGTTGCGATCGGCGAGCAGCACCTCGAGGGCACCGGGCGGCGCCTCCCGCGTGATCCCGATGTGCGGGTCTTCCCATTCGACCTCGATCGCCGACTCCGTCTCGGCGCGCGTGGTTGCGCGGCGCTGCCACGGCTCGGCGCGATTCGGGAACAGCCGCATCATCGTATCCACCACGGCCGCGTCGCCTACCACCAACCTCAGCTCGTGACCGAGGCCCTCGACGGCGATGCGCATCTCGTCAGCATCGGCGTACCGCTGCGCCGGATCCACGCGCAGCGCCTTCATCACGATCGCCTCGAGCCCCGGCGGGTAGTCCGGGACGATCTCCGATGGGCGCGTGTACCGTCCCGCCTTGATGCGCTCCACCGTGCCGCGATCCGACTTCTCGCGGAACGCGCGCCGCATCGTCGTCAGCTCGTAGAGCACGATGCCGAGCGCGAACACGTCCGTGCGCGCATCCAGGTGCTGCCCGCGCAGCTGCTCGGGCGCCATGTAGCCGAGCTTGCCTTTGATGAACCCGGACTTCGTCTTCGTCTCGCGGAGCGCCGCCTTTGCGATCCCGAAGTCGATCACCTTCACGGTGCCGTCGAACCCGAGCATGAGGTTCGAGAGCGTCACGTCGCGATGCACGATGTTCAACCGCTCGCCGTCGGGCGACCGCTTCGTGTGCGCGTAGTGGAGCCCCGATGCCGCCGCGGCGATGATGGTCAGCGTGAAATCGAGCGGCAGGTGGACCTCGAGATCCTGCGCGCGCTCCCAGACATCGTGCGCGCTGTGCCCGTGCACGTACTCGAGGACCAGGAACAGCCGGCCTGCCTCGTCCCGCCCCACCTCCTGGATCGCCGCAACGTGCTGGTGGTGCAGCATTCCGAGGATCCGCGCCTCGTCGAGGAACATCGCCGTCGCTTCGGCGTCATCGACGTCGACCGCATCGAGCGACTTGATCACCACGTGGCGTTCGAAGCCGCCCTCGCCGGTCGACTTGCCGAGCGAGACCCGTCCCATCCCGCCCGTGGCGAGCTGGGCGATGAGCTCGTAGCGTCCCAGGCGCGCTTGATCCATCGCTACGTGCGCAGGATATCAGCGGAGCGGGGATGTGCCCGACAGGAACGAGAAATACAGCTCCGGGGGGTCGCAAAACGACATCGCCTTCTTGCAGCTCGGGCACATCATGCTGGGTGGTCGCATCTGCGCTAGCTGCTCCCCGTGGGTCTTGACGTCGAGGAGCATCGGCAGCTGGTCATCGCAATGATCGCAGATGTATGACGCATAGAACGACGTCACCGAGCTCGCCGCGCGGGCCGCGGGCACGATGTTGAGCTGGTGGATCAGAACCTCGGCCACCCGCCGTAGCTCGAGCGCCACGCTCGCATCGATCGCGGCCTTCTGGAGCCGCAGCCACTCGCGCACGCCGATCGAGTTGATGAACGAGATCCCCGCGAGATCGAGCACCAGCGAGCCATTCGCTTCCTGCGCGACCAGCTCGGCGAGCTTCGCACTCTCGTCGATCGATCCGGAGAGCACGAGCTGATCGTCCTGGCGCTGCCAGGAGAACGGACGACGCGCTGACGAAGCCATCCCCACGAGTTGTACGACAGATCTCCCCACCTCGCGCGGTTTCGGTGGCCAGCGTAAGTCCTTGGCAACCAGGCTGATTCTGGATGGCTGCGACTCGCGAGGCCCGGCCCGCGTCCGGACCTTCGCATGTTCGACCAGTATCAGAACCAGAAGCCGAGCGGCATGAACGGCGACATCATCCTCGGCATCATCCTGATCGTGGTCGGCATCGCGATCACCGCGATCACGCACGACCACGCATCGAAGCAAGGCGGCACCTACGTGGTGGCATTCGGCCCGATCATCGTCGGCGTGATTCGCCTGTTCCGCGGGCTCGCGCGCAGCAGCGGTTAGCTCGCGCGGCCAGGTCGCACGATGGGGTACCCTGAGGA
>JAYVLW010000485.1:0-4172 GCA_043759315.1 Myxococcales bacterium | reverse complement strand
ACGAGGCCAGGGATGCCGGAGAGGCACTCGACGCCGGACAGCTTGGCCTCGACCATCTGCGCCACGAAGCCGTCCCACGACTCTCCGGCGAACGCCGAGACGACCGCATGATCGTCGTGCTCGCGGATCTTCACGCCGGTGATCCCGATCTGGATCACGGTGCCGGGGAACCCTCCGTCGCGGACCACGAGGTTCGAGCCGCCACCGAGGACCAGGACGGGCTCGGTGCTCGCCGCGGCGAGCGCTTGCTTGAGATCGTCGACGTTCTCGACGCGTGCGAGCCGGCGCGCCGGGCCGCCGAGCCCGAGCGTCGTGCGGGGCGCGAGCGGTACATCCTGCGAGAACAGCATCGACGGTACCGATACAACGTACTCCGCCGCCCAGAAAATTTCTGTCCCCGCGCGCAGCGCAGGAATTGCGCTCGTAGTTTCCGACTTTTCACGTCGTGGTCGACAGACTACGCTCTCTGTTCATGTCGTTTCGGGGGCGCGTCGTCGTCATCATCGCGCTCTCGCTCTCCGCTCCGGTCGCGGCGGACCCGCAACCCGCGGCGACCGCCACGGCCGCCGTCACGCCGACCGCCGAGCCCCGTCATGCGCTGTTCGTCGAGCTGCTCGGCAAGGGTGGACTGTGGGGCGCCGGCTACGAGTATCAGTTCGCCCATCGGTTCGCCGCGGGCGGCGTCGCCTCGTACTACGTCCTCGGCGGAGATCGGTACCTGACGTTCTCGCCGTACCTCGCGGCGTATCCCGTGATCCACGATGCCCATCGCTGGTTCGTCCAGCTCGGACCGCAGGTCGTGCGTCGCACCACGCCGTCGCCGGTCCCCGAGTGGAACGGGATGTCGAGCACCGCATTCGCGGGCGAGCTGTCCTCGGGATATGAATATCGGCGCGGCGTGCTGCTGCGGGTCTACGCGATGGCAGCGGTCGGCGACAGGTTCACTCCGGGCGTCGGCGTCAGCCTCGGGTGGTCGCGATGAAGCTGGTCGCGTGCGTGCTCCTCGCCGGATGCGGGCTCGACATGAGCGCGCCGCAGCCGTGGGTCTCGATCTCCGACGTCTCGGGTCCGCTTGTCGCGGAGCGCGTCGCGCCGTCGGCCGTCCGTGGCCCCCGCGTGGTCCCGGCGAGACCGCTGCGCGTGGTCACCTACAACTTCGAGTACGGACCGGATCCCGCCGCGCTCGCGGCGACGCTCGCCAGCACCCCGACGCTCGCCACCGCGGGGCTCGTGCTGGTGCAGGAGGTCGAGTCGTACCCCGCGGAAGGGAAGTCGCGGACCGCGCAGGTCGCCGAGCTTCTCGGCTACGGCTACGTGTACGTCCCCGCGCGCGAGGTCCGCGATGGTGGCACCCACGGGCTCGCGATCCTCTCGGCGTTTCCGATCTCCAGCGTCGAGAAGATGGACCTCCCCGAGACCTCGACGAAGTCGCAGCACCGGATCGCCATCCGCGCGACGATCGACGTCGACGGGACGCCGATCACCGTGGTCGACGTCCACCTCGATACGAAGCTCAACACGCAGCAGCGGATCGCGCAGCTGTCGCCGGTCGTGATGTCGTCAGTCGACGCCCAGCTGATCGCGGGCGACTTCAACATGTCGTGGGTGCAGTGGGTCGACGGCACGGTGCCCGTGTTGACGTCAACCTCGGCGCCCGATCAGGCGCCGGTGGTCGATGCGTACATGCGCAAGCAGGGGTTCGACACGCCCACCGCGGACTCGGGCGCGACCGAGCACATGTTCGGGCTCGAGCAGCGGCTCGATGCGATCTACACGCGCGACGTGACGCCCACGTACGGTGGCGTGGAGCGCGTGGGACCTTCGGACCACTGGCCGATGTGGATCGACCTCGCGATTCAGTAGGCGAGGAGCGCCGAGAGTCCGAGCGAGATCTCGCTGGTCTGCCGGGTCTCGTCGCGCCAGGAGCTCCGGCGCTCCGCTCCTTCGGCGGCCACCGCAAAACCCCACCGCCCGGGTCGGTAGGTGACCTGCGCTCGCCACAGTCCGCGCTGCTCGTCGATGCCGGTGGCCGTCACGAGCGTCCCCGGGGGCAGCACGACGTTCGAGCCCGTGCCGTCGGGATCTCGGTCGTGATACGCGACCTGGTGCATCACGTTGCCGTCGATCTCGAGGTCGAGATGCCATGGACCGCTGTCGAAGCGAAGGCGGGTGGCGAGTGACGTTCCGAAGGCATCGATGTAGCCATCCGATTGAAGCGAGCTGTAGTACGGCGGCGGTCGCGGGAACGGGCGCTGGCGGTTGAACACGAGCGACTGCACGAGCGCGAAGTCGAGGTAGCCCGCGATCTCCCAGCGCAGCTCGTACTCGGGGCGTCGGCGCGACAGCTGGAGCTGGATCCCGACGAGGTGCCCGATCGCGATCCGATCTTTCTCCGTGCCGAGCCAGTCGTTGCGGTACGTGAACGCCGTCCCGATCCCGAGAAACCGCCCGTTGCCGTCCTCGTCCTGGGTGTAGCGGCCGAACCACGACGTGCGCGACCGGAGCTGTGTGCCGGTGAGCTCGACGTTCCCATCCCGGCCCTGCCCGACGCGGGCCGAGATCCGCAGCCGACTCCACTCGCCCGTACGAGTGAACCCGTCGTACGCGCCACCCTCGGCGTAGGCGCGATTCGTGACGAGATCGATATCCGCGCTCGCGCCGAGCTCGCTGATCCATCGCGTCTGCACGACGCGCTCGTTCGCGCCGGCCGCGAGGTCGATGGTCCGCCAGACGCTCGGGCGGAACCATCGCTTCGAGCGGCGGTGAGTATCGTGGAACGCATCGAACGGCGAGAACACCGCCGTGCGCACGCGATCGCGGAGTGTGATCCGGCTGCCGCGCCAGAGCTGGCCGATCTGGTACATCGGCTCGCCTACGGCCATCGCCGCCGCCGGGTTGAAGATGATGTCGTTGATCGACGGATCTTCGCGGTACTCGATGACGTACTCCCACAGCAGGCCCTTGACGACCGTGACGAGCATCGCCGCCGTCGAGGAGAAGCCGTTCGTGCGAACGATGTGGTAGTCGACGACGCCCTGGATCGGGTGGCGGAGCGCGTTGATGTGGAACGGATTCGTGTCGAACTTCAGCTTCTCGGTCGAGAACAGCTTGGTCTTCCAGCTCTCCCAGTCGTTGCCGAGATCGAAGTCGACGGCCTGGTGCTCCTTGGTCGACGCGTAGTACGCCGCGGGAATCGCGAGCGCGACGCCGAGCTCGCCAAGCGCGATCCACGGGTGCCGCTCATCGGCGGGATCGACGTCGCTCTGACCCGTGGGGTTCGCCTGCGCCACCGCCGCGCTGCCCGCGATCAGGGCAACGGCGGCGGCCAGCCCGGGGAAGCGCACGTCGCGGTCATAGCATCGATCCACGACGAGGTCGGGCTGCAACCCGTGCGCCAAGCGCGGGCTGCTACAGCGCGGCGTTCCCGAGGGTTGCCATGCAGCGAGAGAACCGAACGTCCTCCGTGGTCAGCCCTTCGACTTGCTCCTCCGTGAACTCCGCTCCGTGGAGGAGCGCTGTCAGCTCTTGCCACGCCGTCCGGAGCGGGACGGCGCACGCCTTGTCCTTGCACGCGCACATCGCCGCCGCGAGCGCGCGCGACTTCGCGAGGACCTCGCTCCCGGCCGCGGGCTCCTTGGCCTGCTTGCAGGCAACGAGCGCGACGACCATGGCGAGCGCGCGGATCTTCATCGGGCGACCGTCGCGCTCGATTCGTCGATCCGGACCAGGTTCTTCTTCGTCGCCGCGCCGAGGCGCTTCTCGAGCAGGGCGATGACCTCGTTGCAGGTGAGCTGGATGTTGCCCGCGCCGAGCGTGATCAAGAGATCGCCGGGCTTCGCGTGCTGATCGAGCCAGGCCGCGAGATCCTCGCGCTTCGGAACGTACGTGATGTCCTTGTGCCCGGCTTCGCGCGCGAGCTTGACCAGCGCCTCGCTCGTCACGCCTTCGATCGGCTTCTCGCCGGCGGCGGCGATATCGCACATCACGACCTTGTCGGCATCGTGGAAGGCGCGCGGGAACTCGGTGAGCTGGTCGCGGGTGCGCGTGTAGCGGTGCGGCTGGAACGCGGCGATGATCCGGCGCCCGGGGAACGAGCTGCGCGCGCCGTTGAGCGTGGCCTTGACCTCGGCGGGGTGGTGACCGAAATCGTCGACCACGGTGACGCCGCCGAC
>JAYVLW010000484.1:0-32967 GCA_043759315.1 Myxococcales bacterium | reverse complement strand
GCGTCCGCGACCTTGCCGACGTTGAAGTCGGCGAGCTTGATCTTCATCTGCGAGCCGCGCAGGTTCGGATCAGGCAGCTTGACGAGGATGTTCGCCGGCTTGATGTCGCGGTGACAGGTGTCGCGCACCAGGTGCGAGAACTCGACCGCGGTGGCGACCGGGATGATGTACTCGAGCACGCGGAAGATCCGCTCGCGCAGTGGCACCGCGAGCAGGTCATCACGGCGGCGCTTCTGGCGGGCGCCCTTCAGGCGCTCCTCGAGGCTCATGTCGAGCAGCTCGAGGATCATGAAGTCGTTCTCGACCCTCTCGCGCACCGCCGGCGGGATGAAGCCGGCGCTATCACCTTCACCGGAGCCGAGCAGCTCGACGATGTTCGGGTGACCCTGGACGCGCTCCAGGATCTCCTTCTCCATCTGGAACCGCATCTGGTCCTCGCCCGTCACACCCCTCTGCAGGCACTTGATCGCGACCGGCCGGCGCAGGGTGGTCTTGCTCTCGACCCACCGCTCCTCGCCGAGATACGCCTTCGCGAACCGACCGGAGCCGAGCTCGATCGGCTGGCCGGTCTCGTCCACCACGAACGCGTAGATGCGGCTGCGCGCGACGTACGGCGTGGGCTGCGCGATCACGCCGGAGACCTGGCTCATCGGCGGCCCGGGCATCTGCTGCATGACGCTCGCCGGTGGCTGCATCATCTGGCCGGGGTTCGTGGTGTTGGCGATCCACGGCTGCTGCGGCTGCGGGGCGAACTGCGGCTGCGGTTGCGCGGCGTGCATCTGGCTGGGATGTGGACGCGGCGTGCCCTGCGCCTGCGGGCTGCCCTGCGGGATCTGATTGACGTTGGTCTGGTCGGCCTCGAAGTCCTGGTAGTCGTCCTGCTGGATCGGCTGCACGGACGCCGTGTGCTTGCGCGGCGGCGGACCGGAAGGCGGGCTCGGTGGCGGTGTATGAGCCATAGGCGAGGAGGGGATGACTACCTGCGTCCCACAGGAGTCTTCGGGATCGGACGTCCCCGAGTGTAGACGAAGTATGCGTCGGATCCGGGCCCAAAGTCGAACAGGATCGGGTCCGTACAGTCCTCGGCTCGAATGGCGATCCGCTCGGTTCCCAGCTCGAACGCGAGCTGGTTGACCGGCTCCTGGGTGCCGGTCGCCACCCGGATATGGCCGATCTCCTGGGCGCGGGGCGTGACCAGCGCGATGTCGCCGGGGTGGTCGATCTGAACCGCGGGACTCGGCCGACCGCCCAGATGGGCCACGAAGCAGGTCATCCCCTTCATGTGGATGACCAGGCCGTTGGGGCTGTGGATCAGCGTCACACGCACCTTCGTGTTCTGCGCGCCGGTCAGATCGATGTGGTTCGAGCCGCCGAGCTGGATGAAGTGCACCGCCCGATCGCCAGCGCGCTGGGGCACGTCCGCGAGCGCGAGGACGCGCGCCGGCCCGATCGCTGCGCCCGTGTTCGCCATCCACGGCGTACGCAGCGCCGCGTGCGAGTAGACCGGCTGCTGGGGGCGCTGCGGTGCAGGAGGAGCGTGCGGTGCAGGAGGAGCTGCGACGGGATCGGTGACCTCGGAGACCGTCGCTGTTCCAGCGGGCGGCGTGATCGCCGGGTTCGGGATGGTCGGCGTCAGCGGTGCCGTGTGCTCCATGGACGGTGACGGCGATGATGGCTTGTGCGGCTCGTCTGCCGCGATCGCCGTCTGGAGCTGGGTCGCGAGCTCGTCCACCTTCGCGAGTCGCTTCTTCGGATCGAACGCGAGCGCGTGGATGAACAGCTCGATCACCTTCTTCGAGATGCCGAGCGGTACCAGCGCATCGCGAACGTGTTCGTCGGCGTGGCGGCGCTTCTTGTAGCCGGCGTAGACGTCCTCGTCGGCGAAGATCGCCTTGCCCGAGAGCATGTACACCGCGACCACCGCGAGCGAGTAGATGTCCGTCGAAGGGCTCACCGCCTGACCCGCGAGCTGCTCCGGCGCTGCCCAGCTCGGCGAGTACATCGCGAGCTTCTGCCCCGCGACGATCGCGGTGTCCTCGGCGCGCTGGCCCGAGTCCTCCGAGTCCGCGCTCCACTTCGCGATGCCGAAGTCGGCGAGCTTCGGCAGCTTGCTCACGCCGACCGAGCCGAACAGGATGTTCTGCGGCTTGATATCGCGGTGGACGATGCCGAGCGCGTGCGCCTCCGAGAGCGCCGCGCACATCGCGCTGACGATCCGCGCGGTCTCGACGATGCCCTGCTTGCCCTGCTCGCGGATGATCTGCGACAGCGTCCCGCCGCTCATGTACTCGCAGACCTGGAACGGCATGCCCTCGGCGTCCTTCGGCCCGAGGTGGCCGAAGTCATAGATCCGGAGCGTATTCGGATGGGTCAGCCGCGACAGCGCGAACGCTTCCTGGACGAAGTGCTCGTAGCTCGTGCGCCCCACACCCGACTTCCCGCCGAGGCCGCTGAACACCTTGACGCAGACCGGGCGCGACAGCCGCTCGTCCTGCCCGCGATACACCACGCTGTGCCCGCCGGACGCGATCTGTTCGACGACGCGATAGCGGTCGAGGACTATGTCGCCCACCTTGATGGCAAGCGGCGGTAGCTCCGGTGCCTTGGGCGGCTTCGGTGCGGTCCCCACGAGCCATCATGGTACCCCGAATCCGCGGACGAGCCCGACTGGGGGCGGCCGCGTCTCCCTCACAGCTTCTGGCGTGTGATCAAGGGTGTGCGAGCCGCGTGGCCGAACCGGGCGTCACTGCGGACAACCGGTAGAACACTGTTGTCCCCGCCGCGCCGGTCGCGTCCTCGACGCCGGCGGCTGCGCTCGTCCCCGTCGCCTCGTGGTACGGGGCGTAGACGAGCGTGACGCTGTCGTCGGCGGTGTCGAGGGTCGCCTGCGCTGCGACGGCCACCGACGGATCGTCGTACAAGACGCCGCGCCACTGCACGACGAACGTCGTACCGACCGCCTTCGTGCAGATCCGGACCTGATCGAGATCGTCCCAGTACGCCGCGACGAGCCGGTTCGGCGCCGACGGGCTCGGCATCCGCTGCTCGGTGCGGCTCGCAGCCGCGCTGATCGTGGCGGCCGTGTCGAACGTGAACCAGCCGTTGGTGGAGATCCTGATCTGCGTCACCGGGGTCGCGAACAGGTCGAAGCCGGCGGGGAGCGCGACCACTCCGGTGAAGCCATCGTCCCGGTTCGCCGGCGTGATGTCGGTGCCACCCGGGCACGCGTTCGCCCACGCGGTGGTGGCCGTCTGCACGGCGTAGTACGGCGAGGCGACGTTGATCGTGACATCGAACTGGCCGATCCCGATCGCACCGACCGAGTCGACCTGGATCGCGACGTAGCCGCGCGCGTCCGCGTTGATGCGCAGGACCTCGTCGCCGCTCGGGCCACTCACGTTCGTGAACGTCAGCGCCGTCTCGTCGGCGGCGAGGTTCACGACCTCGAGGTCGAGCGTGGGTGTGAGCGGATGCGCGGTCACCGTGACGACGTTGTTCGGCGACGTGCGGAGCAGGTACAGCCGGCGGAAGTTCACGAGATCGAGCACCTGCGCCGAGTGCGTGACGCTGAACAGGCCCTGGTGGGTCCCGTCGTCGGTGTACGTCTGTGCGGCGAGGCCGAGGTCGAACGTTCCGCCGCCGTTGCCGGTGCTCGCGATCGCGAGCAGGTGCTGTGGGCCGCCGAGCATGACCCTCGCGCCGGTCCCGGTCGAGCCAGCGGTCGCCCCCACGGAGAGCAGCGGGACGCCGTCGCCTGGATCCGTGCTCGGTCCACCACCGAACTGGTCCTCCAGCACGAGCGGGCCGAGCCGCCCCGCCGTGGTGTTCGCATCGTAGAACAGCGCGGTCGCGCCACTTCCGCCCGCGCTTGCCGTGAGCGTCGCACGCTGCCAGGCAAGTGTGTTGCCGGGGTAGTCGAACGCCGCCGCGTTGAATGCGCCGGGCGCGATCGCCGTGAGCGGCGTGCCGAACGCGAGCGGCGTGGCTGTCACGGTGGCCACGGTACTCGTGGCGATCAGGTCATCGCCGACGGCGCCGAACGGATCGTTGACGAGGAAGTAGTAGCGGCCGGGCGCCCGTGCGCGGAACACACCCCGGTAGCCATTCCACGTGAAGGTCCCGAAGCCGCCGAAGAAGCCCGCGAACGCCGCACCGCCCGGATCCCACGAGAACGCGCTCGCAACAGCGCCGTGCTCGTCGACCAGCACGCCGTCGACGGGCGTGTTCCACGTGAGGTCGAGGCCGATCAGGTCGCCGGCTGCGGCCGCATCGAAGTAGATCCCGGCGAGGTCGCCGATCGCTCTGGGCACGATGGCCGCGTTGTCTCGGGTCGCGGTGCCGCCGGTGAGCGAGAGCGGGACCGCGTCGTGCGTGGTGATCGTGAGCGTCGCGGCCACGGGCGCGGCCATGGTGTTGATCTCCGGATCGATGACGATCACGGTGAGGTCATTCGGATCGATGCCGCCGGTGATCGTCTGCGCGGGCGCCTCGCCGCTCGCTGGCTTGCGCTCCGCGGCCACGTCGGCCGCCGCCATGCCGACGCTGACGACCAGCGCGCCCGTCGATGCCGCGTTGTCGGTGGACAGCGAGACCTCGTTGAGGCCGATGCCCATCGGCGCCGTGAAGAACAGCACGTCTTCGGCGCCGAGCGGCGCGGTGGTGCTCGCCACTCCCCCGGTCAGCGTCAGCGCGGTCGGCGCGGGTGCGGCCAGCTGATCGAGCGTCACGTAGTAGTCGGTGGAAGTGGTGCCGACCGCGGTGCCGATGGTGAGCGAGCGCGAGTCCGCGATCACGATCGCGTAGCGGCCCGCCGAGGGCAGGTAGAGCCCGCGCTTCGTCGTGTCGCCGGTGAGGTTGACCCCGAACCGGATCCAGTCGGCGAGCCGCTCGATGCCGCTGACCGCGAAGAACCCCGCCGACAGACCGTGCACGCCATCGGCCGTCACTCGCAGCAGCGTGGGGCCGGCGACATCGACGAGGTAGGTGTCGTAGTCGGGCTCGGGCTGACCGTCCTCGTCGCGATCGGGACGCGGGGTGATGGTCCCGTGGAGGATCACGCCCGGTCCGCCGATCGCCTTCAGCACGAAGCTGCCGGCGGGTGTCGAGCTCGGCTCACCCGCGAGGCCGAAGCCGTTCGGCTCCGGGCCCTCCTGGACGTCCGGGAACACCCCCGAGGCCGGATCGACGCAGCGGTCGTTGATCAACACCGTGCCGTCCTGGCACGAAGCGGGATCGATCTCGCACGAGTTGCTCGTGGGATTCAGGATCGTGCCATCCGTGCACATCGGCGGTGTCGTGCTGACAACGCAGGTGCCAGAGCCGTTGTCGGCCGTCCCGGCCCCGCAGATCCGGGTGTTGTCGCCACAGGCGGTCACCAGCAGTGCGACGCCAGCAACCACAACCTGCGCAACGGTTCGCGTCGCCGCGCGCCCCACGTTCGTGGGCCTTGCCCCGAGGAATCGGATCATCGCCGAGGCAGATTGGACTTCGTCGTGTTCGTCGTCAATGCTATCAACCTGTCGTGACCCCTCGTCACCTGGTCCTCGTAGTGTCGTCCGTGGCGGTGCTCGCCATGGGCCTCTACCTGTGGCGTGAGGTCAGCGCCACGCCAGCGCCGGCCGAGACCTCGAAGCCCGACACGCGCGCCGCGAAGCCGCCCGTCGAGGACGACGCGCCGGAGCCCGAGAAGCCACCCGGCAAGGTCGCGGTCACGCCCGAGACCAAGCGCCCAATTCGCGACACCACGCCGATCAAGGCGTCGCCGCCGCCGCCGACCAGCACCTCCGCCCCCACGCTCACCGGGAGCGATCCGATCGCCGAGGAGCTCGCGAAGGCGAACCCCAAGCTCGACGCGGTGATGGCCGAGGCCAACAAGGCTTACGACCACGGTGACTTCGACGAGGCCAAGGGCATCGCGCTCAAGGTCCTCGCGAAGGACCCGTCCAACGTACGGATGCTGCGAATTGCCGTGTCGGCCGCGTGCATCGATGGTGACTCCAACGAGGCCCAGCGTCACTACACGATGCTTCCCGGCCCCGATCGCGAGGCGATGAAGATCCGCTGCGGGCGCTACGGCATCAACTTCACCGACAAGTGATGTGAGACACGCGTCAGGAGGCGGCAAGCTTCGCCCTTCCAGCTGGACGCCCCGTCCCTCGGGCCGTATGGTACGCGGCATCGCCTAGGAAGGATTTGTTGATGCCTACTCTCGTCGACCAGCTCGGTAAAGATCCTCTTCGTCCTCTCGTGATCGCGGACTGCGTCAACCTCATCGACGCGCAGGTCAAGCAGAAGGGCTTCATGATCAAGAGCGCCTACGCGCTGATCAAGGGCATCAAGAAGAAGTTCGTCCCCGAGGTGGTGGACTCGCTGCTCGACGAGTGGCTCGGCAAGCTCCAGCCGCACTACGACAGGTGGGCCACCGCGAAGCAGTCGAGCTTCTCCGATTACCTCGTCGCGCGCTCCGAGGACGTCGCCGAGGATCTCCTCTCGGTGACCGACGCACGCGCGGAGAAGACCACGCACACGACCGCGAAGAAGATGTACGTGAAGATGCGGGACGGCGCGAAGAAGAACGTGGTCGAGGCGATGCCGGATCTGTCGCGCACCCTCGAGGCGCACCTCAACAGCCAGCAGCCCGCCGCGACGGCGTAGCTCGCGCGCTCTACTGCTGGTCGAGCAGGTAGACCATCAGGTAGCCCTCGGCGGTCCGGCGCGGACCTGGGGCCCCGGACATCAAGCGGAAGTCGGCGGCGAGCTGGCGGCGCTGATACGACCGATAGAGCGCCATCGGATCGATCTCGTGCGCGGGGCCGTGCTCGAGCTCCTCGATCTGGCGGCCGAGGACGTCGGCGGCCCAGGCGGGGCTCGCGGCGGAGAGGTGCTGCTGCTGCATCGCGCGGCGCAGGGTGGCGAGCTCCTCGCTCGTCATGTTGAACAGGAACTCCTCGAACGCGGCGCTCTCGTCGGGCGACATGCCGTCGCGGCCGAAGAACTCGAGGACGTCGGCGTTGCAGTCCTCCATGATCAACCGGAACGTCTCCGTCGCGCCGAGCAGGGTGCCGTAGGCGCTGTTGATCCGGTTGCGCGCGTGCCACGCGGACTCGAGGAGAGGCGCGAAGTCGTCGATCTCGAGCATCGCATCGTCCCAGACGGTGATCAGCTGATCGGCGGCGCGCTGCTTCGTGCGACGCGAGACGTCGGGCTTGCGGAGCAGGGCGAGGAACAGCTCCTCGGCGAGCAGGGTGTAGATCGACTGCGCGAGCTCCTCGCGGAGGTCGTGGCTCATCTTCGCGACGCCGGGCACGTCGCCGACCGCGCAGGTGGCCTTCACGAAGCCGCGCAGGAAGTTGATCTTGGTGAGGAGGTACGTGCGGGAGAGGGTGGCCTTGAGGGGAAGGGCGAGGTCACCGGACAGGCCGTCGATCGTGCAGAGGTGCTCGATCAGGGTCTGCTCGTCGCGCGGCTCGCCACCGAGCGCGGTCGGCCGGCGGAGAGGGCGCTGGCGATCGAGGAGCTCGGAGGTGGCCTTGAGCTCGGCGATCAGCCCCTCGAGGATCGCGGCGTCGGTCGGCGACCGCTCGGAGACGAGCGCCAGCGCGGCGGTGACGAGCTCGGACTCGTGGCGATCGAGCACCGCGACCCCGAAGGCCGCGGCGGGCGCCGACGACAACGACGACATGCCCGCAGACGCTAGCACGGGTGTCGCCCCCGTCGGGAGCGAGACGACAGGGGGGGAGGTCGGGGTGCGGCTTTGGTACGACACGGTGGGTACTGCGTCACTCGTCGTTCGTCGTAGGTCCCTGGCGCTCTCGGCGCCTGCGTACGAAGAAGCGGATCCCTAGCGCCAGGAGGGCTAGCACGATGACCACGCCGATGACGAGGTCCATTCGTTTCAACTTCCCGGCGACAGCCTCCCAGTTCTCCCCGAGCTGATAGCCGAGGATGATGAGGAAGCCTCCCCAGATGGTGGACCCGATGAAGGTCTGAAGCCAGAACGTACGCATGGGCATTCGCGCGATGCCCGCCGGGATGGAGATGATGTGGCGCACGACCGGCAAGAACCGGCCGATCAGGATCACCCACCTGCCGTAGCGCGCGAACACCCGCTCGGTCTTCTCGAGGTCGTGCTGGCGCAGGAGGAAGAACTTGCCGTAGCGCTCGAGGAAGGGTTTCCCGCCCTTCGCCCCGATGTAGTAGCAGATGGTCGAGCCGACGAGCGCGGCGATGCTGTTGATGACGAGGACGAGGGGGAGCGAGAACACGCCCTTCGACGCCATCGCGCCGGCGAGCGGCATGACCAGCTCGGAGGGGATCGGGACGAGGGTGCTCTCGAGCGTGATGAGCAGAAACACGCCCGGGTAGCCCATCGACGAGATGATGTCCTTGACCCAGTTGGCGAACTGCTCGAGCACGCCGCTCTGTAGCAGAAACCGGGGCGACTACGAAGACAAGAACGAGAAGTAGCGCTCGGGAAAGTCGTTGAACGCCATGGCCGCCCCGCACTCGGGGCAGGTCATCACCGGGGCCTCGAGGTTCTGCAGCCCCGTGGCGTTTGTCACGGCGTCGATGAGGAGCGATTCCTCGCGGCCACAGGCATCGCATGCGTAGGGCGCGAAGAAGGAGGTCACGGCGGCGTTGCCCCGGGTCGCGATGATCATGTTGAGCTGGTGAACGAGCGGCTCCGCGACGCGCCGGAGCTCGACGGCGAGACCGGCCTTCTGCGCGGCAGCCTGCATGCGGATCCAGTCGCGCACGCCCAGCGAGTTGATGAACGTCACGGCGCCCAGGTCGAGGACGAGGCGGCCGGCGATCGCGCGCGCGACCATCTCGTGCAGCGCGGCGGCTTCGTCGATCGCTCCGCCGATCATCAGGGCGTCTCCCTGAGGGTCGATGGTCATGCGGCCGCGGGTCTCCATCTAGCGCTCCACGAACACGTTATACGACGACGCGGACAGGCGCTCTGTCGGCGGGTATCTGACGTCGATCAACGCGATGATCTCGGTCTTCTTCCCAGGGGCGAGATCGAAGACGAGGTGGTCGCACGACCGATATGCGAGCGCGACGCCCATGCCCGCGCCGCCCCCGGACTCGCGCACGTCGTTCTTGGACAGCGCGCCGAGAACGGTGTCCCGGTCGAGGGATCCGAAGTAGTCCGTGACCTCGATCGCCAGGTAGCGCGCGTCGCAGCCCCAGCGCACGCGCACGCGATGCCGCTCGTCGAGATCGAGGTCGGTGTCGCGCGCGAGCTCCTTGCGGTAGTGCACGCCGTTCGCATCGACGGGCGCGTTGTGGACCGCGTTCGAGATCAGCTCGTCGGCGACGAGCATCGCCATCGACGCCACGCGTGCACTCTGGCCGCGCGCGCGGATCTGCTCCGAGAGATCGCCGACCAGCGTGGCGCGCTGGCTGGACCTGGTGATCGTCGTGGTCGCGAGGTCGGTCCCCCACAACAAGTATTTCTCGACGCCGAACAGGTCGTTGCGGATCAGCTTCTGCGCGGTGATCGTGAGCTCCTCGGCGAGGACCGGCATCGGATGAACGAGCAGGTTCGTGACCGCGCCCATGCCGAGGATCTTCGGCACCTGGTCGATGGCAGCAGCGCCCAGCAGGGTCATGCACGCCTCGGCTCCTCGCGCGCGCGCGGCCGCGAAGAAGTCGGTCATCCGCGCGGTCAACACCGCGGCGCCATCGACGACGACGAGCACCGGCTGCAGGTTGTTCATCAGGCGCAGGCCCTGATCGAGGTCATCCGCGATGTCGATGCGATACCCGGTGGTACCGAGGATTCGCTGCACGATCCGCTGGGTCTTGCGGTCGGGATGAACGATGAGGATCGACGGGACGCGCAAGGCTCGCTCCATCGTACACGAGGGCCGCGCTAGATCCCTTTTCCGCCGCTCCGGTTCCGCAGGACCAGGGCGAGACAGAACAGGGACCCGACAGCAGCGCTGACGAACAGCAGGATGAACACCGGGGTCAGGTCTCCGCCCTTCGAGTCGTACATCCGGGAGATCACGAGCTCCTGCACGATTGGACCGAGCGCACCGAAGCCGGCGATCACGCCGGTGGCGAACGTCGCTGCCTGGCGGCCACCGATGTCCATCGCACCGGCGCCGGAGAGCAGCGCATCGGGGCCGTACAAAGTGAAGCCGACGGCGCCGAGCAGCACGACGAACACCGTGACGTTCGTATCGCCGAACGCGATCAGGAGCCCGATGCAGCCCGTCATCGCGACCATCATGATCAGCGACGCGCCGGCGCGCCGGCTCTGGAAGAAGCGATCCGACATCCAGCCGGTGACGAACGCGCCGGCGAGGCCCGCGACCTCGAACACCGTCGAGTACTGGTTCGATTCCTTGTCACTCAGGTGGTACGTGCGCGCGAGGAAGAACGCGGCCCACGACCACACCGCATAGCGGATCAACTTGGCGCAGAAGTAGAACCCGCCGACGAGCAGGACGTTCGTCCACGCCTCGCGCGACAGCGTCGTCGACGCAGGAGCGCCGGGGAGCTTCGCTTCATCGACCGGCGTCGTCGGATCATCGATCGGCGAGAGGCGGACGTCCTCCGGGCGGTTGCGCTGGAGGAAGTAGAACTGCAGCCACACGACGCTGAGCACGCCGGCGCCGGTGAAGAACGCCGACTGCCAGGTCCAGATGTCGAGCACGGCCGCCATCACCCAGCCCGAGGCCAGGGCGCCGACGGTGAAGTTTGTCGACCACGCACCCATCACGCGGCCGCGCTCGTGCTTGTGGAACCAGCTCGCCATGGTGCCGACGTTGCCGGACCAGCCGGTGGCCTGGGCGATGCCATTCATCGCGGCGAGCCCGGCCATCATCATCGGCGTGACCGCGATGCCCATCGCGATCGTGACGCACACCGAGAGGCCCATGCCGAGCAGCACGTTCTTGCGGGGGCCGAGCTTCGTGCCCATCCCCGACGCGAGGAACTGACCGATCGCGTACGCGATCAGGTAGGCGGTCCACACGTTGCCGAGCGTGGTGGTCGACCAGCCCATGTCGTGGCCGATCGCGTTCTTCGCCGCGGAGAACGGTTTGCGGCAGAAGTAGAACCCGACGTACGACAGCCACGTCGCGACGAAGACCTTGGCGCGCCACGACCTGTGCGCAGCGGTCAGTGCAGTGGCCATCCCGAGATCAGCGTATCGCGTCTAGCGGCCGCCTGCTGTCACCCGGCCGTCACACGCGCGTACGCGGCGGCGAGGGCGGCGGCGACGCGCTCGAGATCGCTCGTGGCCGCGTCGGTATCGTCGGCGATCGGATCGCCGATCACCAACACGAACGCGGGATAGCCGCCGACCAGGATCGGCGCCGCCGCGGGGAACCTCGGCATGCCGAGCAGGCGATCGAGGCGATCCTGCACGGGGCTGTCGTCGGGCGGGACCACGGTCGTCAGCGCACGGGCCTCGAGCGCCGCCGCGACGATCGACCGAGCCGCGAGCGGGATCGCGAGACCGGCGACGACGTCCTCGCCGAGGAGGTTGCCATGCCCGGCTTCTCCGAGCGCCGACTTCTCCTTGACCTGGAGCAGCAGCGCCGCCCGCCAGCGGCCCTGCGCGAAGCGCATCGCTGCTGCGGTCGCGGCGGCGGGCGTGGTCACGGCACCGAGGGCGGTCAACGTATCGGGGAGGTTGGTCGGAAGCGAGAGCGCCTTGCGCTGCGGCCGCACCGTGCCGACGGCGATCTCGTTCGGATCGTAGGCCGGCGGCGGGATCGCGTACGCCGCGGCGATCACGTCGGGATCGATCCGGCGAGTCGGAGGTTGCGTCGGCGCGCGCGTGGGCGTGGGCGGGCGCGAGGCGTCGGCGTGGTGCTCGGAGTGCACCACCGCTGACTTAGGTGCTGACCGGGCGGAGTCGTCGGCGTTCATCACGGGGTGGCGCGCCGTCGGTGGCTGCGCGGGTGTGGCCGGCGGCGTGGTCGGTGGACGCGACACCGCGTGCACCGGCGGCGGCTTCTTCAGCGGCGGCGTCGCTGCCGGAATGCTTGCGGCGTCGTCGGCTGGCACGATCACGCGCGGCAACGGTGTCGGCGGTGCGGGCCGCCGGTCGAGCGCCGGCAGCGGCGTCGACGGCGTGGTGCGGATGATGCCGTCGGCCGGGACCGCGACCTCCGGGAGGTTGCGCGTCGGCGCGACGGGCGGCGGCACGGTGGTCGTCGCGGGCGGCCGGGCATCGACGTCGGGCGAGTCCCACCCGTCGTCGACCGGTGGGGTCGGCAGTGGTGGCTTCGACTGTCGACGCGGACGGATCACGACGGGCGGCGACGCAGCCGCGGTCTCCGGCCTGGCCAGGAGTCGTGCTCCACCCTGGGGCTCGGCGGGCAGCTGCTTGGCCAGCTCAGCGGCCTGCTCGGCCGGCGACTTGCTGGGGACCCGCGCGGCATCCTCGGCGAGGGTGGCTTGGCTCGGGGGGGTATCGACGATGATCGCCGGCTCCGTGGGCGCGCGCTTCACCGGTGGCCGTGTCGGCGGATCGATGACGACGAGCTCGGGGCGAGGGGGAGTCGCAGGCGGAGTCGTCGTCGGCCGCGGTGCCGGCTCGGTGTGTGGTGCGTTGACCGGCGGCAGCGTCGCCGGGATGCGGATCCCGGCCGACGACGGCGGGAGCGACGCGCCGCGCTGCTGCGGGCCGACCTGGAGCATCCCGCTCTGCGTGGGATCGCGCGCGACGCCCTGATCGTCGAGCTCGACGAGCTCCAGGTTGCTGAGGCCGCCCATCGGGTCGTCCTCGTCGGCCATCGGCTCGAGCTCGAGCGATGCGATCGGACCGGTCGTGAGGTCGACGTCGAAGTCCTCCTCGGGGACGCCGTAGGTCTCGGCGACCAGGGTCTCGACGTGCGATGCGGGCGCGACGGCGAGGACGATCGGATCGCCGAGCACCGCCTGCAGCGCGACGAGCATCGCGGGACGGGGATCGCGCGCGCACACGATCAGGTCGCCGTTGCCGAGTCGGCCGATTGGCAGCACCCACCACGCGCGTGCGAGCTCCGCCGGGATCAGGTCGGCCAGCGAACGATCGCGATGATCGAGATGCTTCTGCAGCACCGCCGCCACGCCGAGCTGCTCCCCGAGCGCCCGCGATGCCTGATCGACATCGATCGCACCGCCCGCGATCAGCAGGGAGCACAACCGGCGCGGGATCTCGCGCTGCTTCGCGACGGCCCGATCGAGCACCGCCTGCGAGACCCACCCGTTGTCGACCAAGATCTCCCCGATCCGCTTCATGCGACGTCGATCGTGATTGTGCCAGCTAACTCGGCGACGGGGACGGTTTCAACTCGCGCAACTTGCGATTCTGAACGTCGCGAAACTCCATCGCCGACGTGCAGCGCGTCGTGACACCGCGTCCAGCGAGTGCCTTGGGACGTAAGCCTTACAGAACCTCGCGCCGCGTCCTGCGTTGAACCGGGGATGCGCTCGATCCCCGCGTGTCTCGTCACCATGGTCGCGCTGGTCCTCCTCGGAGAGACCGCGCACGCCCAGTACAACCGGGCGGCCGGCAAGAACGCCCCGATGGACGAGATGTCCCGGAGCTATCGTGACAAGGACGGCACCCTGAAGACCGAGACGGTCACGGTCGCACCGGCGCAAGACCGCTACGGCAACGCGGTCGGCAACAACCACGACCTCGCGATCGATGGAGCGTTCGATGGCCAGACCGTCGCGGTGATCCAGCTCTACACCATGGACTTCGACTTCAGCCTCCCGCGCGCGGCGCTCAAGGAGAAGGGCTTCTCGGTGTACCGCTGGGCGAACCGGCCACCGAGCCCGGCCGAGCTCGAGAAGGGGCTCGCGAAGGCATCGCAGCTGTGGGTGATCTCGAGCGAGACCCGGATGCTGACGCCGGAGCACGTCGCGGTGATCAAGAAGTTCTTCGAGTCCGGTCACGGCGTCTACATCTGGGGCGACAACCAGCCCTACTACGCGGATGCGAACGTCCTCGCCGAAGCGCTGTTCGGTACGACGATGCAGGGAGACCTCATGGGCAACCAGGTCGTTCCGGTGCAGACCTCGCCGACGACCTCGGGCCTGTTGCCGAACCACCTCCTGACCACGGGCCTCGAGCACATCTACGAGGGCATCACGATCGCCACGATCCAGCCGAGCCGCGACCTGAAGCCGCTGATCTATGGCTCGGCGAACAACCTCGTCGCCGCCTATTACGACCAGGACGGTCGCCGCGCGATCCTCGATGGCGGGTTCACGCGTCTCTACAACAAGTGGGACACTGCGGGCACGGCGCGCTACGTCAAGAACGCGGCGTCGTGGCTCGTCAACGCGGAGCGGTTCGGTGACGCGGTGGTCAGCGCGAAGGTTCGCGCGGCGACGACGACCACGACTCCCGCGGTGGCGAAGGCGGCCGCGCCGAAGGCTGCCGCCGCCGCGCCGGCCGACCGTGACCGGCTGCCCACCGACAGCATCGGCTGGCTCCTTGTCTCGGCCATGGGCCTGTTGCTGGTGCTCGGAATCTACGCCAACACCCGGCGTAGCGACCTCCAGTAACGCGCGCTACAGTGAACCGGTGAGACGCCTCTCGATCGGCCTGTCGCTGACGCTGTTCCTGGCTGCTTGCTCCGCGAAGGCTCCTGCCTCCGCCGAGACCAAGCACGACTCCACGGCCCCCAAGCCGATGGTCGCCGCCGTATCCGGTGGTGGCGGTGGTGGGGGGGGCGGGGGAGCGAAGGTCGCAGCTGCCAAGGATCCCCGCGAGGCCGCGCTCGCCGCGACCGCGCTCGAGCTCCTCGAGCAGGGGCACCTGCTGCACAAGAAGATCGACGACGGCATCTCGAAGGATGCGTTCACGACCTACATGGATCGCGTGGACTCCGGGAAGATGTTCCTGCTCAAGTCGGATCGGGATCAGCTCGCGAAGTATGCCGACAAGATCGATGACGAGCTGCACTCGGGCTCGTTCGACCTCGGGCACGACGGCAACCGGATCTTCGCCGCGCGCGTCGCGGTGGTCGATCCGATGGTCGCAGATCTGCTGTCGAAGCCATTCGACCTGACGAACCAGGAGTCGTTCGAGACGGACTCCGACAAGCTCAAGCCCGCCGAGACCGACGCCGAGCTGAAGGAGCGCTGGCGCCAGCGACTGGAGCTCGAGGTGCTCGAGCGGACCGCCGCGATGGAAGAGCGGTTGAACCCGAAGAAGGAGCAGAAGCCGAAGACGGACGCCCCGCCGGTTCCGCCCGATCCCACCCTCGCGCAGATCCCCAAGACCCCCGAGGAGCGCGAGGCGAAGGTGCGCGGGGATCTCGCGAAGTCGTACGCGGCGCGGTTCGCGCGGCTCAAGACGTCGGCGCCGCTCGATGCTGCCGCCGATGTGATCAACGCGGTCGCGAACACCCTCGATCCCCACACGCTGTACCTGCCGCCCGCGGACAAGGCGAACTTCGAGATCCAGATGAGCGGCTCGCTGGAGGGCATCGGCGCATCGCTGCGCGAGCGCGAGCACAACATCGAGATCATCGATCTGATCCCCGGCGGCGCGGCGGCGCGCCAGGGCAAGCTCGGACCCGGCGACATCATCCTCACGGTCGCCAGCGACGGAAAGGATCCGGTCGACGTGTTCGACATGCGGATCGACGACGTCGTGAAGATGATCCGCGGCAAGAAGGGCAGCCTCGTCTCGCTGCGGGTGCGCAAGCCCGCCGGCACCGAGGAGGTGGTCTCCATCACGCGCGACAAGATCATCATCGAAGAGTCGTATGCCCGGGGTGCGGTGCTCACGAAGAAGGGCCAACCCGCGTTCGGGTACATCCACCTGCCGAGCTTCTACGGCGGCAGCGGCGGCGGTCAGCGGACCTCCTCGGAGGACGTCCACAAGCTCCTGTCCGAGCTCGCGTCGAAGAAGGTCCGTGGCGTGATCCTCGATCTTCGCAGCAACGGCGGTGGGATCCTGCGCGACGCGATCGATCTCACCGGCCACTTGATCGACAAGGGGCCCGTGGTCCAGGTCCAGGACAGCCGTGGCAGGAAGGAGATCCTCGACGATGACGACAAGGGGATCGCGTTCGATGGCCAGGTCATCGTCCTCGTCGACCACTTCAGCGCGTCGGCGTCGGAGATCGTGGCCGGCGCGCTTCAGGACTATCAGCGCGCGCTGATCGTCGGCACGGGGCCGACGCACGGCAAGGGAACCGTCCAGACGCTCGCGGACCTCGACCAGGTCGGTGGCACGAAGCTCGAGCTCGGCGTGCTCAAGCTGACGATCCAGCAGTTCTTCCGCGTCAGCGGTGACTCGACGCAGCGCCAGGGCGTGGTGCCCGACATCATCCTGCCGGATCCCGCCGGTCACATCGAGGCCGGCGAGGGGTCGCTGCCGCACGCGCTGCCGTTCTCGAAGATTGGCATGGCGCCGCACGATGACTGGAAGCGCAACTGGAACACGCCGGCGCTCGTGCTGAAGAGCTCGGGCCGGGTGGTGAAGCACCCGCTGCTCTCGAAGGTCGCGACCGCGACCGCGTTTCTCAAGTCGCGCAAGAACGACACGATCGTGCCACTCGCGCGCAAGGCCTGGGAGAAGCGGCGTGAGGATCTCAAGAAGGCACTCGACGCGGCGTCGCCCGATCTCGACAAGGCGGGGGCGGCGTTCACGGTCGCGGGGATCGACGACGCCGGGGGCGCGAAGCCTGATGAGCGGACGACGAAGTGGCGCGAGTCGCTGGCGAAGGATCCGTGGGTCGAGGAGTGCCTCAACATCCTCAACGACATGCCGAAATGATCTAGCCCCTCTGGGGTTAGCTGGTCGATCGTAACGCTCCCGAGGGCCGCACACTCCGTTGTGAGGGTAGGTTTGCTCCATGGGCACCACGGCAGAGCTCTCCGGTCCCGATCTCGGGGGCGGCATCCCCGACGCGGACCTCCGCGAAGGCACACCGCTCCTCGGTCACGCGCATGGCGAGGCGATCGTCCTCGTTCGCGATGGCGGCGCCGTCCACGCGCTCGGCGCGACCTGCACGCACTACGGCGGGCCCCTCGCGGAGGGCATCGTCTCCGGTGGCACGATCCGCTGCCCGTGGCACCACGCGTGCTTCGATCTCGCGACCGGCACCGGGCACGGCCCGGCGATCGCGCCGGTCGCCTGTTACGACGTGGCCCTCGAGGGCGGCACGATCCGCGTCGGCGCGAAGCGCGAGGTCACCGAGGGGATGCCGGAGCTCTCGCCCGCCTCGGTGGTGATCGTCGGTGGAGGCGCTGCCGGCGTGGCATGTGCGGAGGCGCTGCGCGCCGAGGGCCACAAGGGAACGATCACGATGCTGACGGCCGAGGGCAGCGATCCGGTGGACCGGCCCAATCTGTCCAAGGACTACCTCGCGGGTAACGCGCCCGAGGAGTGGGTGTTCCTGCGGTCGACATCGGCGCTCGAGGCGATCGGCATCGACGTCGTGAACGATCCGGCGGCGGCGCTCGATCCGAAGGAGCGCACGGTGACCACGAAGAGCGGGCGCGAGCTCTCGTACGATGCGGTGCTACTTGCGACCGGCGCCGAGGCCATCCGGCTCCCGGTCGACGGCGCGAATCTTCCGCACGTGCACACGCTGCGTACGCTCGCCGACAGCCGCGCGATCGCGAGCGCGGTGACCGCCAAGCTGCCCGTGGTGGTGATCGGCGCGAGCTTCATCGGCCTCGAGGCCGCGGCCGCGCTACGCGCGCGGGGCGCCGAGGTCACGGTCGTCGGTCCGGAGCCGGTGCCGCTCGCGCGCGTGCTGGGTCAGGACATCGGCGCATTCGTCCGCCGCGTCCACGAGGCGAAGGGCGTGACGTTCGAGCTCGGTCGCAAGCCGACGAAGATCACGGCCGATGCCGTCGAGCTCGACGACGGGCGCTCGTTGCCCGCGGCGCTCGTGGTCATGGGCGTCGGCGTCAAGCCGCGCACCGAGCTCGCCGCGGCGGCAGGGCTCACCATCGAGCGCGGCGTGGTGGTGGATGCGCAGCTCCGTGCGGCTCCGGGCGTGTGGGCCGCGGGGGATATCGCGCGCTATCCGTGGAGTGGCGAGATGGTGCGTATCGAACACTGGCAGGTCGCGGTGCGCCACGGACAGGCGGTCGCGCGCGCGATGCTCGGACGGACGTGGCGCGCCGACGTGCCGTTCTTCTGGAGCCAGCACCACGACGTGACGCTCGGCTACGTCGGGCACGCGGAGGCGTTCGGTCCGCCGGAGATCCACGGGGATCTCGAGGCGCGCGATGCGCACGTCGTGTACCGCGACGGCGGGAAGATCCGCGCGGTCGTGACGATCGGCCGTGACAAGCTCGCGCTCGAGGTCGAGGCCGCGATGGAACGTGGCGACGAAGCTGCGGTCGAGCGTGTCGTGGCCTGACGGGAATGCGCGACGAGGTGCGCCGGTTGCCGGTACATGCGTCACGTCGAGCCCGCGCCGGGCATGCTCCCCAAGATCGCGATCTCCGCGGCGTTGATCGCGCTGGCCGCCGCGGTCGCGCATCTCGCACCCGAGCCTCGCCCCCCCTACATGATGGTCGACGAGGTCGCGATCCGACCGGTGCCATGGGACGGCGAGCGGGTGCGGCTCCACGGCTGGATCAAGGCGGGGACGATCATTCACGTCGGGAGCGACCTCCACGTCTTCACGCTGCAGCGCAACGGGCAGGCGATGCGCGTCTGGTACCGAGGGCAGGTGCCCGACACGTTCAGGGACCAGTCCGAGGCGATCGTCCTCGGGACCGTGCTGCGCGAGGACGGCACCTGGTGGCTCTCCGCGACGGAGGTGATGACGAAGTGCGGCGGCAAGTACGACGGGGGCTCGCGCAACCGGAACACGAAGTTCGAGTAGCGGATCTACGGTATAGAACCGCCCATGACACGACATGGGCTCCTGGTGGTGCTGGCGCTGTCCGCCTGTGGCGACGGGGACTCGGGACCACCGCCGCTCGCCACCGTGACGGGAAAGCTCGGAACGATCGCGGTCAACAACACCTCGATCTTCGCGATCGATACGACCGACGACACGATCATCGAGCTCGGCCTCGACGGCTCGATGATCGGCAAATTGCCGACGGTGATGAAGGTCACCGACCTCGCCGCGGCAGGGGACATCGTCGGCTGGGTCGAGGTCGAGGGCAGCCACCAGATCGTGCAGCGTCGCAAGGCCGGGGTCGTCGAGACCCTCCCGACGTTGACGTTCACGCCTCATATCGTGGCGACCACCGAGGGCCTGTTCTACATCGACACGGGCATCATCGCGCTGTGGGGCGACGCCGGCGCCGAGCGCCTCGCAACGCCGGCTCCCGGCGCCAAGTTGCTCGGTGTGGACACGTCGTTCGTGTACACGCTCGAGGGGGCCTCCGTGCAGCGCTACGACCGGCGCATGGACATGAAGGAGGAGGTGGTCGCGAGCACCATGGGCGCGACGGTCAAGGATGGCTACCTCGCTTATCGCACCGCGGAGGGAGTGCGGATCCACGATCTGTTCACGAAGTTCGACGCCGTGTTCGGGATGCCGCCCGCGGGCTACGAGTGCAACTTGTTGATCGCGGGCCGCGCGGTGATGTGCGGCAAGTGGCGCTGCCTCGAGAGCGTGACCGAGGAGTTACTCGAGGATCCGGTAGCCGGCTACACCTCGGTCGGGCGGGACATCTACTGGATGCGGGCCGCGGGAGCGAGCTCGGACATCTTCAAGACCGACGCGGAGCAGAAGCTGAAGTAGTGACTACGGCTTGCGGCCCGCGTTGAACCGGGCGGCGATCTCGTCGAGCTCCTTCTTGCGATCAGCCACGGTCGTCTTCTCCGCGAGATCGAGCTGGCTGTCCTTGTAGAAGCGATAGACGCCGTCGCAGTCCTTTCCCTTGCTCCGTCCCAACAGGTAGAGCACCACGCCTCCTCCTGCCAGCGTGATACCGCCGATCCGGACGGCATCCGAGACGTTCTGTAGCAGGGCGATCACGCCGCCGACCACGATCGTCGCGACCCCCGCGATCTTCAGCTTCCGCGCCGTGCGGCACGGCACGGAGCGCTCGCGATACTCGGCGAGGTTCTTCGCGTAGGTGCCGTTGTCGGCCGGATCGAGCTCTCGGAGCTGGCCGTAGCTCAGCGGCTGGGTGCCGGCGAAGATCTGCGTGCGCGTCTCCTCGCGCGTGGTGTCCTCGGTGCGGCATCGCGACTCGCCATCGCACACGTCCTGCGTGCCGGTCTTGACCTGCGCGTTCGAGTGTTTGAGCTCGATCCTGGCGTCCGCCGCCAGGGTCGGCTGAGGAACCACGGGCACCGAATACGAGCGGCAGGCGATGACAACGACCACCAGCGCGAGGCTTCGCATCGCCTCCGAGTCTATGCCGGATCGCGCGTGACAGGATCCCAGCGGCCAGACACTCAGCCGAATCGCAGCGCGCCATCGTCGAGCTTGGAGTGCCGGATCATCATCAGATCGAGCACGTAGTTCTGGAACAGCTTCCAGGGCCGCACCGTGCCCTGGACGGGGAACTGGTCGATCGACCGCTGGACGTAGCCGGAGTTGAAGTTCATGAGCGGCAGCTCGGCGACGTCGTGGCTCCGCTCCGGGCAGCACCACGTGTACCCGTGCTTGTCCATGTACGCGAACAGGCGGCACGCGTACTGCGCCGTCAGGTCGGCCTTGAGCGTCCACGACGCGTTCGTGTAGCCAACGGCGAACGCGAGGTTCGGCACGCCGCTCACCATGAGGCCCTTGTAGATCATCTGCTCGTTGGCCTTCACCTGCACGCCGTCGACCGAGAGCACGATGCCGCCGAACGGCTTCAGCTTGAGGCCGGTCGCGGTGACGATCAGATCCGCGGCCAGGTGCTCGCCGGATCGCAGCGCGATGCCCGTCTCGGTGAAGTGATCGATGTGATCGGTGACCACCGAGGCCGTACCCGCCTCGATCGCACGGAACAGATCGGCATCGGGGATCAGGCACAGGCGCTGGTCCCACACGTTGTACGTCGGCGTGAAGTGCTTCGCGACGTCGGTACTGCCCTTGAGTTGCTTCGCCGCCTGCTCGATCAGAAATCGCGCCGTCCGGGCCGGGTACTTCCGGCTGATGGTGAAGAACGCCATGCCGAACAGCACGTTCTTCCAGCGCACCGTGGAGTGCGCGAGCTTCTCCGGGAGCTTCGCACGGAGCCAGTCCGCGATCGGATCCTTCGCGGGCACCGTCACGATGTACGTCGGCGAGCGCTGGAGCATGGTGACGTGGGCCGCCGTCTTCGCGAGCTCGGGCACGAGCGTGACGGCGGTGGCGCCGCTGCCGATCACGACGACGCGCTTGCCGGCGTAGTCGATGTCGGGGGTCCACTTCTGCGGGTGCACGATCCGTCCCTCGAACGCGGCGCGCCCGGGGAGCTCCGGCGTGTAGCCCTCGGCGTAGTCGTAGTAGCCGGAGCACAGGATCATGAAGCCGCACGTGATCTGTCGCGGGACGCCAGCGACGCGCACGTCGAGCGTCCAGCGAGCATCGGCGCGCGACCACCGCGCGGCGTCGACCATGTGGCGATAGCGGATGTGGCGATCGATACCGAACTCGGCCGCGGTCTCCCGGATGTACGTGAGGATCGAGTCGCCATCGGCGATCGCCTTCGCCGCGCGCCACGGGCGGAACGAGTAGCCGAGCGTGAACATGTCCGAGTCGGAGCGAATGCCCGGATAGCGGAACAGGTCCCACGTCCCGCCCATCACCTCGCGACCCTCGAGGATCGCGTACGACTTCGCAGGGCAGGTTGTCTGCAGGTGATAGCCCGCGGCGATGCCCGACAGGCCCGCACCTACGATCACGACATCGAGGTGCTCGACCCTGTCCACCGACACAGAGCTTAGAGCGAGATGCGCGCGAGGTCGATGTCGAACACCGCATCCGTGACCTTGTCGACCACGACGAGCGTGTTGGCCACCGGATCGACCGCGAGGCCATCGATCGAGCGCACGCCGAACCGGGTCAGGTCATCGAGCGGGATCGTGGTGTTGGTCGCGAGATCGAAGCGCGAGAGCTGCGCGCCCTGGCCGAGCACGAGGCCGACGTCGGCCATGACGACACTCCCCGTCGCCGCTGTGGTCGGAGCTGCGTCGTGCCACTCCTCGTCGGCTCCGGTGGCGCGATCGTAGCGAGCGACCTGCGCGTACTGGAACTCGCCGGCCGCGTCGAACGTGAGCGGCTGCGCGTAGATCTTGTTCGCGGCGGCGTCATACGCGATCGCATCGGTGCGCTGGCTGATCGAGACCGGCGTGCCGCCGCCCTCTCCGGGCAGGTAGCAGAAGTGCTGCTTCAGCGTCATCGCCGCGGTATCGAGGAGGAAGCCATCGCCGATCGCCGTCATCGCGAACAGGTTCGGCGCGAGCGCGACGATGTCGGTGACCGGGAGCTGCAGCGGCTGGTCGGGCGTGGGCATCTGCTCCATCGAAATGACCCGGGTCAACCGTTCGCCATCGATGCGAAATAGTCCCTGGGCCTCGTCGAACACGAACCGCTTGCCGTCGCTCGCGATCGCGACGCCGATCGGAGTCGTGTCACTCACGCCGAGCGCCTCGCGAAGATCGAGCCGGGCGAGCGGCGCCTCGGGCTTGTCATGCTCCGTGGCACACCCGACAAGCAGCAGGAACAGGCCGACCGAGATCCCTTTCGTCATGCGGCGAGCCTAGACCCGGTCACGGTCCGTTCGCCACCTCGGAAATCTGAGGCTACCGGGTCTCCGGGAGCCGCGGGGACGTCATCTGGCCGCAGCGGCCCGCGGGGTCGGTGCAGGGCTCGTCGGCTGTCTGGGTCGCCACGACGACGATGGAGCCGATGACCAGGACGCCGAGCACCAGGAGCGGGAGCGAGCTCCTGTGCTGGCCGCCACCCGCGCAACCCGTCGATCCGATGCCGATCGCCAGGGCGAGTGCGAGAAGTCGTTGCTGCATGCCTCTTTCTACGCGCGACCCCGCGGCGGCCTTCGTGAACAACGCGTGATCTCGGCAGTGTGGGAGCGTTACCCGAGGTTCGTGTAGACGTTCTGCACGTCGTCATCGCCCTCGAGGGCCGCGACCAGCTCCATCACTTCGTTCGCCTTGTCCTCGGGGAGCTCGGTGAGGGTCTGCGCGACGTACTCCGACTCCGTCGAGATCACGTTCAGCTTCCGGCTTTCGAGGGCGGTCTGCATCGTGCCGAAATCGGTGAAGGTCACGCGTACGAGCAGCTGCTTGTCGCCCTTGTCGCTCTCGCCGTCCTCGAGCGCGACCAGGCCGTGATCGATCAGGTCGAGCTCGAGGCTGTCGCGATCGATGCCTTCCGGGTTGAGCCGGAACACGCCCTGGCGCTGGAACATGAACGCGACGCTCCCGGTCGTGCCCATGTTACCGCTGTGCGCCTTGAAGTGATGGCGGACGTTCGCCACGGTGCGGGTGACATTGTCGGTGGCGGCCTCGACCATCATCGCGATGCCGTGCGGTGCGTAGCCCTCGTAGATGATGATGTCGTAGTCCGCCGCGCCCTCACCGCTCGCCTTCTTGATCGCGGTCTCGATCTTCTCCTTCGGCATGTTCACGGCGCGTGCGTTCTGCAGCGCGCGACGCAGCGTCGGGTTCGCATCGGGGCTGGTGCCGCCGCTCTTCACCGCGATCGCGATGTCCTTGCCGATCTTGGTGAACTGCTTGGCGACGCGATCCATGCGCGCGAAGATCGTGTGCTTGCGTTTCTCGAAGGCGCGTCCCATGGCGGGCCCAACCTAGCAAATTCTCGGCGCTAACGCCTCGGCCGGTGGTCCTCGCCACCGTGCTCTTTGGCGAACTGCCGGCCGGCGTAGTTCAGCACCATGTACCAGCGGCTGACCTTCTCGTAGGCCGGCCCGTCGGTGTCGTACCAGACGGTCTCGAACGCTTTCGCGGGCTTCTCGCAGTAGCCGATCGTGCGCTCGTCCTCGCCATCCTGCGGGTCCATGACCAGGAACCCGCCGGGCGTGGTCCCGCGGATCACCGAGAAGTGACCGCAGTCGCGCTGCTTGCGCTGGCCGAGGGTCCACGCCTTGTCGAAGTGGTGGTCGCCCGGGCCCATCGACCACCAGCCCACGATGACCGGGAGTCCGCGCGACACGAACGCCGTCAGCTCGCCGAGCGAGCCCTTGGCCTTCGCGAACACCGTGGCGCCCGTCGCCACCGCACCGGCGATCAGCGCGGCGTGATCGGTGCCCTCCCTCGTGGTGTTCGCGAGCACCGCGAGCTCCGCGGGAGAGTACGGCTTGCCGAAATACTGCACCACGGCGGCGAGGCACGTGTTCCCGCACGAGAAGCTCGAGGCCTGACCGATCACCGGAACGGGCAGGGTGTGAAGGGTTCGCGTCACGCGGTCACGATACCCCTTCGCCGGCTCCACCGTGCGGGCGTCACCGCGAACGGTCGTGGGCAGTGTTCCATCTTCCCCCCACTCTCCGTTTCGACGGCGAGCTCACCGCGCAGTCATCGCCTGCGAGTTGACCGCCGCGGCGCGCTTGGCCGACGCTTGCGCGCATGATGTCGACCCTGGGCAACTCGATCTTGGTGTTCGCCGTCCTCGTTGCCGGCTGCACCGATACGGCGGAGCCCGAGCTCGGGGAGACGATGTCGGATCTCGACCTCTCCCAGTTCGTGCTGCCGTCGCTGACGGCGAGCGAGCGCGCCGCGATCGTCGGCAAATACGACGCGCTCGATCCCGGGAACAAGATCCCGCGTGGTCTTCTCGAGGACGCGATCGTTTACTACGACATGAACATCGCGGTGATCCCGAAGTCGAAGCACTTCGTCGTCGTCGATCTCTCGCTCTACTCGGGCAAGGACCGCTACTGGCTCGTCGATACGACGACCGGGAGCGTGGAATGGCACAAGGTCGCGCACGGCGACGGTAGCGATCCAGACAACAACGGGTACGCGACCCTGTTCTCCAACGTCGACGGCTCGCACAGATCGTCGCTCGGTTTCTACCTGACCGGCGAGATCTACGACGGCACGCACGCACACTCGATGCGACTGGATGGGTTGTCCGTGACCGGCAGCCCGAACGGGATGGCAAACACGAATGCGCGCTCGCGGCTGATCGTGATGCACGAGGCGTCATACGTCGATGACGCCAACACCAGCCAGCAAGGCCGAAGCAACGGCTGCCTGGCGCTCGATCCTTCGGTCGAGGTCGCGATGGTCGATCGCATCTTCGGCGGCTCGCTGATCTACGTCGCCACGTCGCCACTCGCCCCGCCCGTCGGCCGCGGTGGAGCTCGCGATCCGATGACCGATCCGCCCGCCGACGATCCCGCACCGGGTGCCGACGATGACCTCGAAGCCGACACGAGCGCGGGCTGTGCCGCCGGCGGTGCTGGACGGACCGGCGCCGGCTTCGTGCTCGCGCTCGCGCTCGTCGGACTGCGCCGTCGGCGACGATGCCGATAGTTGCCTGGGCCACACCGGTCGCCTGCGTAGTAACGTCGAACCGAGTCGACCGTGCACCGCCTGCTCCTCTGCATGATCCCGTTGGTGTGGGTTGCCATGGGAACCGGGTGTGAAACCGCCTGCGCCGACAACAACGACTGCGCGGTCGGCGCGTACTGCACGACCGCGGGGGATTGCGAGACCAAGGCCTGTGAGCCCACGGAGGGCAACCCAGTTGGGCCCAAAGGGCACGTCGGCTTCTGCCACTGCCTGGGCGATGTCCTCCACTGGAAAACCAGCCAGGATGACGGCGCTTGCACCTACGGGTGCGCCGAGCTCACGTGGACCTCGCATACGAAGGACTGCGCAGCGGAGGGGACAGCGTGCGGCGAGCGCATCGGCGTCTCCGAACGACCTGTCGTCGGTTGCATGTAGCGAAGCGGACCATGTGCTACCCGTCGCTGCATCTGCGGCCTGTTCTGGTCGTTCAAGCTCGAATACACTCGCCTCGTGGCGCAGCCGCTGGATCTTCGGACTGCACTGGACGTGCTCACGACGAGTCTCGACGAGGCAATGATCCCCTATGCGGTCTGTGGTGCACTCGCCCTCGCAATTCATGGTCACCCTCGGGCGACCAAGGATATCGACCTCGTCACGCCACCCGACCAGATCGCGGCGCTCAAGGCTGTTGCGCGCGTGCACGGATACACCATCGAAGCCCTTCCGATGACCTTCTCGGCATCTGGGATCACGGTTCATCGGGTCAGCCGCCTGGTCGGGAGCCAGATCCTGACGCTCGACATTCTCGACGGTTCGGGAGCCCTCGCACCGGTGTGGAATTCCCGTGAACGCGTCGACACTGCTCGCGGTCCCGTCTGGGTGGTATCGCGGCAGGGCTTGATCACGATGAAACTCGCGGCTGGTCGTCCGCAGGACCTGGCCGATCTCGCGCAGCTCGGGAGCTCTGCATGAGCCGTCCCGTCGATATGACCCCGGACGCGATCGAACAACGGCTCGTCACCGTGTCCTCGCTCAGCTCCCTTGGATTTGCCTCGCCGCCGCGTGTGGACATGTCGCCCGCGGCGATCGAAGCGCGACTCGAAGAATGGGCTGAGCTCACCGCCCTGTGCCTGGAGCTCGCCGCCGGCAACCTGTGACCGGCGGAAGAGCCGCGCAGGGCAAGAGGACCTTCCGTCCTTCCTTCGCGGGAGCCGCATCTTTTGGACGCTGTCGATCGTCGTAAGCACATGAGCCAGGACCAGCAACACGTGCGCGTGGACTACCGCCTTCGTCCAGACGTCGATCTCGATCAGCAGAAGCGCGACATCGCGGCGTTCATCGCCGGCATCCACGCGCACCGTGTCACGAGCCGGTACACGTCGTTCCAGGACGTGAAAGATCCGCGGCACTTCGTCCACGTCGGGACGTTCGACGCGGACGCGGTGGCGTCCCTGACGCAGCAGGAGTTCTTCGTCGCGTTCACGAAGCTGCTCCGCGAGCGATGCGTGACACCGCCCGACGCGACGGTGCTCAGCGTGGTCGCGTCGACCCCATGACTCGTCCGCCTCGTGGCGACCCACCCACCCGAGAGGGGGAGCGGGCCTCCGGCGGCAACGGCGTAGATCCGCGATTTAGCTGAGCTGGCCGCCTGGCAGGTCGGTTGCACTACATGGCTTCCATGCCGAAGTGGCTCCTCAGCCTCCTCCTCGCAGTTGTCGCTACCGGCTGCATGGTCGGCAGCGATCCCGACGGCGGCAACGGTGACGGTGGTGGCGGTGGCGGTGGGGGCGGCGGCGGCGGCGGCGGTGGCGGTGGCGGTGGAACCGGCACCGGTGCGACGTCCGCGGCCGACGTGATGACGAAGATGGCCCACGCCGAGTGCGACGCGGCGTTCGCATGCAAGGCGAGCTTCCCCGCGGGGCAGGGAGTCACCTTCGAGCAGGCGTTCGGCGCCAGCGCGACCGCGTGTTACACGCAGCTCGGCGGCCAGTACTACGACGCCACCTCGGTACAGGCGTCGATCACCGCGAACAAGATCACGTTCAACGCGAGCGCGGCCGGTCAGTGCGTCACTGGCATCGCGGCGATGCCTGCGCCGGTGTGCACCGCGTTCTGGCAGCAGGGGCCGGCGTTCCCGGCCGCGTGCGGCGACGCGCTGATCGGCAAGGTCGCCAACGGTGCGGTCTGCGCGAATGACTTCGAGTGCGCCGCGACGTCGTACTGCGGCGACACCGACACCTGCGTCGCGATCTAGAACTCGGGATACAGCGCGCGCGCCACACCGGCGGGATCGTCGACGACGGTCGACGTGCGGTCGATGAGCATCGTCTGCCGACGCGCACGGCCGTAGGTGGGCCACGGGGGCAGACCGCCGCCGTTCGGATCGCCGGAGCGGATGAACGCGGCCCAGGTGGCGTGCAGCTGGGTCGCGAGCGGCTGCGCGGTCTCCACGGCCTCGCCGAGGAGGACCTTCGATGCCGGCAGATCGATGCGGTTCCACACGAACGGCAGATCGAGACCGTGCGCGGCGCCGAGCCGGCCGCCGAGGGCGGGCGAGGACCAGTCGAAGCGGTACATGTACACGGCGCGCTGGTGATCGCTCTGGGCCTCGGCGAGCCGGATCGCGGGGATCCGGAACGCGATCTCGCCGATCAGCTCGACCCAGGCCTGCTGCACCGTGCGCCCCGGTCTGTCGCGCTGGTAGATCGCGAGCAGCTCGTCGAGCGTGGCGCCCAGACGCTCGCGCAGCGGCACTTCGAACGGCTTGATGGTTCGATCGCCGAGAAACACCTCGAACAGCGTCCACTCGTCGCGATTGCTGCCGACGAGGAGCGGGATGTTGGACGCCGCGCCCGCGCGCACCGCGACGATCGGCGGCTCGGGCACGGTGACACCGTCGATGAACGGTGCAAACGCGCCGAGCCCCTTCTCGCGACTCAGCTTCTCCTGCACCGCGAGCAGCCGCGCTTCCGGCACCCCGGGCAGCTCGTCGACGGTGACGCCGAGGTCGCCGAGTACGGTGCGGGCGACCGCGGTCATGTCTTCGCGGGTCGGCGGCGAGAGCACCGCGGCACCGCTCTGCAGGATCGCGCGGTGGAACAGGCCGCGCGCTGCGGGCATCGCGAGCAGCGAGCCGATCGAGATCGCGCCGGCGGACTCGCCCATCACGGTCACGCGCTCCGGATCGCCACCGAACGCCGCGATGTTGTCCTTCACCCAGCGCAGCGCCGCGATCTGATCGAGGAGCGCCTGGTTGCCCTCGTCGCGCCCCGGCGCGAGATCGCCGAGGTAGAGCAGACCGAACAGCCCGAGCCGGTAGTTGATCGTGACCACCACGAGATCGTGGTGCGAGGCGAACGAAACGCCGTGATAGAGGGGCGTCGAGCCCGAGCCCATGATGAATGCGCCGCCGTGGATCCACACCACGACCGGGCGCTTCGCACCGTCCGCGCCGGGCGAGAACACGTTGAGCGTCAGGCAGTCCTCGCCCGAGAGGATCTTGTCGCCGACGCCGCTCATCATCGCGATCGCGGGATCGCGTGATTGCGCCGCGACCATGCCGAACTTCGTCGCGTCGCGCTCGCCGGTCCACGGCGCCGCCGGTTGCGGTGGCCGGAACCGCAACTCGCCGATCGGCGGCGCCGCGTACGGGATTCCCTTCCAGATCGAGACCGCGGGGAGGCCGGGCGCCGCTCCCGGCCGCTGCTCGCCGCGAACGGTTCCCGCGCGAGTCTCGACGACGAGCTGCTGCGTCACGTGCGCAGCTTACCCCCTGGCGGCGCCCGCGGGTCCGGCTCCGAGGAATAACCCAGGCAGCAATGGGACTTGGGCGCAGGCCTTTTGCGGAGGTCGCACCGACTACGACCCCCTGAAAACCCACACTCAGATCCAGCTAGAATCGGTGCGATTGTCCCGGGTAGCCGACGACTACGACGACATCGAGACCGATGCCTCCCGAGAGCCGCTACCGGCTCCGCGGCTGTGCGCGATGTTGTCGATCGATGGCGTGGTGACCTGGACGCCGCTGCCCGACGTGGGCGACGTCACGATCGGCCGCGGCTCGACGAACGGGCTCGTGATCCCGCACGCCTCGGTCTCCCGCCATCACGCGACGCTCCGCATGTCGCCGCTCGAGATCATCGATGCCGGGAGTCGCAACGGAACCCGGGTGCGCGGAGTGGCCGTCGACGCGCGCGTGCCGACGCCGCTCGCGATCGGGGAGGCGATCCAGATCGGCCACGTCGCCATCCTGATCCAACCGTCTTCGCTCGTGTTGCCGCTCGATGCGGAGCTCCCCGATCCGGCCGAGGATTCGATCGGCCGCATTCTCGAGATGGAGTGCGCGCGTTCGGCGCGTAGCCGATCTCCGTTCGCGTTCGTACGACTCGAGGTGCGCGAGGGCCGCGTCGCCGACGTGCACGGCTTGCTGCGCGCGATGCTCCGTACCTCGGATGCGGTCGGCATCGAGGGACCGGGTAGCTTCCAGATCCTGTTGCTCGATACGTCGCCCGAGCAGGCCGCGCTCGCCGTCTCGCGGATGACCCAGCTGCTCGCGCAGAACGGCATCACCGCGCGGTTCGGCATCGCCCGCTATCCCGACGACGGCGTATCGCCGGACCAGCTCGCGGCCCACTCGTGGGAGCAGCTCGGCCGCACGCCGGGCGATCCACCGACGGCGATGGACGAGGTACGCGCGCTGATCGCGCAGAGCGCGGCCGGTGAGGTCTCGGTGTTGATCACGGGCGAGACCGGCGTTGGCAAGGAGCTGTGCGCCGAGATGATCCATCGGTTGTCGGCGCGCGCCGGCAAGCCGTTCGTCAAGCTCAACTGCTCGGCGATCGTCGAGTCGCTGATCGAGAGCGAGCTGTTCGGCCACGAGCGTGGTGCGTTCACCGGTGCGATGTCGGCGCGGCCGGGTCTGTTCGAGGCAGGGGATAGCGGCACGGTGTTTCTCGACGAGATCGGCGAGCTACCGCTCGCGGTGCAGTCGAAGCTGTTGCGCGTGCTCGAGGAGCGTGTGGTTCGGCGGGTCGGCGCCACCACCGGCAAGACGCTCGACGTGCGCTTCATCTGCGCGACCAACCGCGTGCTCGCCGACGAGGTCGAGGAAGGCAGGTTCCGCCGCGACCTGTACTACCGGATCAACGGCGTCACGATCTCGATCCCCCCGCTGCGCGAGCGGCGCTCCGAGATCTCCGGCCTGGCCCGCGCGTTTGCGCGACGCTCGCGCGGCGGCGCTTCGCCGATCGTGCTGGGCCCCGAGGTGCTCGGCGCGCTCGAGAACCACCCGTGGCCGGGCAACGTCCGTGAGCTCAAGAACACCGTCGAGCGCGCGGTGCTGCTGTCGTCGGGTGGAAGCGTGCGCGCGTCGCACCTCGCGCTCGAGCCGCCGTCGGCCGGCCGGACCACGCGCCGCGATCTTCACGTGACCGCGCCGACCCAGCGGATCTCCGCGTCGGACCTCAGCGAGCCGGTGGTTCGCCCGTCGCAGGATCCGCAGACGCTCGCCACCGCGGTCGCCGAGCTGGAGCGCCAGCGGATCCTCGAGACGCTCAACCAGTGCGGCGGAAACCAGACCCGCGCGGCCCGCGCGCTCGGGATCTCGCGCAACACCTTGCTCGCTCGTCTCGACGCGTACGGTCTGCCGCGCCCGCGCAAGCCCTGAGCAACACGGCCGCGCCGCGGAGCATCGGTCTAACTCTACGAGCCTTTCGGGCGGGTTGCTGCCCCCGATTGCAGTGCCCACCACTGAACGATATGTCGAAGAACCTGCCCGTCATCCCGATGCGCAACGGTGTGCTGTTTCCAGGGGTGAGCCTGCCCATCTCGGCAGCTCGCCCACAGACGCTGCGTGCGATCGAGGCGGCGATGCGCGATCCGGAGCACCGGGTGATCGTGTTGTCGCAGCGCGAGGACAAGGAAGAAGTGTCGCCCGACGGACTGTTCACGATCGGCACCGTCGCGACGCTCGGCTCCGTGCAGCGTGGTCTCGGTGGTGTGCGCCTCGTGCTCGAAGGGATCGAGCGCGGTATCGCGGTGCGCGTGTCGCCCCACGATGGCTACCTGACGGCCACGGTGCAGCCGGCCAGCGAGCTGCAGCCGCTCGACGAGAAGGACTCCACCTTCGTCGCGCTCTACCGCGAGGTGCGCGAGCGCGCCGCGGAGCTGGCGACGAAGCGCGGTGTTGCCGAGGAAGCGGTCGAGCAGATGCTCGCGCAGATCGAGGAGCCCGGCCGGCTCGCCGACCTGATCGCCGCATACCTCGATGCACCTGTCGCCCAGCGGCAGGGCCTGCTCGAGGCGCTGTCGATCGAGGATCGCCTGCGGCGCGTGTTGATCCTCGTGCAGCGCCAGATCGACGTTCTCTCCGCCCAGGAGGACATCCAGTCCAAGGTCAAGGAGGAGCTCGGGGGGCGCCAGCGCGAGGCGTATCTGCGCGAGCAGAAGCGCGCCATCGAGAAGGAGCTCGGCGAGGGCGATGACAATGCAGACGAGTCGCTGAAGGAGCTCAAGGCAAAGCTCGACAAGCTGCCGTTGCCCGAGGACGCGCGCAAGGAAGTGACGCGCGAGTGGACGCGGCTGTCGCGGATCGGCCGCGAGTCGATGGAATCGCAGGTGATCCGCACGTACCTCGAGACGATCGCGGAGCTGCCGTGGGGTGTGCGCACCGAAGAGCACCTCGACGTGCAGCAGGCGGCGAAGATCCTCGACGAGGATCACTTCGGCCTCGGCGACGTGAAGGACCGCGTGCTCGAGTTCCTCAGCGTGTATCAGCTGTCGAAGACCAAGGAGAAGAAGGGCCGGATCCTGCTGTTCTCCGGGCCGCCGGGCGTCGGCAAGACGTCGATCGCGAAGTCGATCGCTCGAGCGATGGGGCGAAAGTACGTCCGCATCTCGCTCGGCGGCGCGCGCGACGAGGCGGATATCCGTGGCCACCGGCGCACGTACATCGGCGCCCTTCCGGGGCGCATCCTGCAGGGCATGAAGCAGGCCGGCACGAAGAACCCGGTGTTCCTCCTCGACGAGGTCGACAAGCTCGGCAGCTCGCACCAGGGCGATCCTGCGAGTGCGCTGCTCGAGGTGCTCGACCCGGCGCAGAACGACTCGTTCACCGACCACTACCTGTCGGTGCCGTTCGATCTCAGCGAGGTCATGTTCGTTGCCACCGCGAACTTCATCCAGAACATCCCGGGTCCGCTGCTGGATCGCATGGAGGTGGTCGACTTCGCGGGCTACACGGAGCTCGAGAAGCTGAACATCGCGAAGAACTATCTCGTCCGCCGCCAGCTCGAGGACAACGGCCTCACGGCAGAGCAGCTGACGCTCACGGACGACGCGGTCAAGGAGGTCATCTCGAACTACACGCGTGAAGCGGGCGTGCGTCAGCTCGAGCGCGAGCTGGGCCGGCTCGCGCGCAAGGTGACGCGCCGGATCGCCGGCAAGGAGATCGAGCGCGCGACGCTCGACCGCGCTGATGTGCGACCGCTGCTCGGACGGCCGCGCGTGCACCCGGAGAAGGCGAATCGCGTGGACCAGGTCGGCATGGCGACCGGCATGTACTACACGCCCGCGGGTGGCGACATCATGTTCGTCGAGGC
>JAYVLW010000483.1:0-6600 GCA_043759315.1 Myxococcales bacterium | reverse complement strand
GATGTCGCGCTCGATCGCGACGCCGCGCTCGGCGTCTACGCGGACCTGTGCTCGCAGATCATCGCGATGCTGTGCTGCGACCTGATCCACGGCGACCTCTCGCCGTACAACATCCTCGCCGCCGCCGACGGGCCGACCATCATCGACTTCCCACAGGTCGTCTCCGCGGTACACAGCTCCCGCGCCGAGTTCTACTTCCTGCGCGACTTCGACAACATCGTACGGTTCGTCGCCGGCTTCGACCCGGCGCTCGCCGTGCACACCGCCGACGGCCGGGCGATCTGGCGCGCGTACGTCAGCCGCGATCTCACGCCCCAGTTCGTCCCACCTCCCCCGCCGCCGCCGCGCCCGACCCGCGGGCCCGACCGCAGATCGCACGGGAACGGTCGCCCGCCCGGTGCAAACGGTCGCCCGCCCGGCGCGAACGGTCGCCCACCCGGCGCGAACGGTCGCCCACCGCAACGTCACAACACCCTCCCACCGCTCGGTGCAGATGGCCGGCCGCTTCCTCCGTCGGCGCAGCGGGTGCAGCCGCCGCAGCCGCAACAGCCGCGGCGCCCACTACCGCAGCGCACCGATCGCCCGCCGCCGCGTTCCGATGCTCCGCGCCCCGGTGGTGGTGGCAAGCGTCGACGACCGAAGCGCCGCTGGTAGCTGTCCGCCACGTCCGACCCAGGGCCGCTGTCCGGCCGAGATCCGGACCTGCGACGCCAAGGAACATGTGGTCTCGCACGGTTACCGATGGCACGCAGCGTGCTGTTGCTCCCGCTCGAAAGGTCCTACGATGAGCAACGACTCCATGAACGACGACGATGTTCCGGCGACGCGCGGCGACCTCCGCAAGCTCAAGATCGAGCTCGAGGAGGCATTGGACAGCAAGCTCGAGAGCAAGCTCGAGAGCAAGCTCGACAGCAAGCTCGACAGCAAGCTCGACGCGGTCGAACGGCGCCTCGGCGCCGAGTTCGCACGTCATTGCAACGCGATGACGGAGTCCATCCTTGCGACCATGCGAGCGATGCTGGACCCTTACGTGGACCTGCCCGCACGGGTCGGCAAGCTCGAAGCGACCGTGTTCGCGCCGAGGCCGAAGCGTCGCCGCGCTGCTCGCTGAGCTACTGGACGACGACGACGCGCTCGGTCCACTGCCCGATGTGATTGTTGCTGACGATGTTCTGGAACGGCAGCCAGAATGCCGGCGCACTCGGATCGGCCTGCATCGCGGCGCGCGCCGGAAAGAACGGGGTCATCCACAGCTGGGGCCGACCGACGCCGTAGAGCCGTGTGCCGAAGTTCCGCTTCGACGAGACCGTGATCCAGAACATCTTCTCGCCCGACGACTTGTACGTCTGCGCGAACGGCGCCCACCGGCCCCACGAGTTCGTCAGCGCGCTGCCGTCGTTCGCGACGGTGAGCTGGATCGGCGGCTGGGAACCATCGGCCTTGACCACCCACAGAGTCGCGTCGGTGGCGTTGTACGCGTTCGCGTTCGACGGCGAGCGGTTGAACAGGACCCACTCACCATCGGGCGACCACGACGGGTAGTAGTTGTCGCCGCCGCCGCTGACCAGCGGCAGCTCGGCGCCGAACGTGTGCGTGGTCTGGTCGTACGTGCGGGTCACGAGGTTGCCGGCGGTGAACGACCAGTCGGCGCCCGGGGCGTTCGGGCGCACGTAGACGAGCTTCTTGCCGTCGGCGGAGAGGTCGGGGTGCGTCCCCCAGCCGGTCGAGGGCATCGTGGTGATCAGCGACTGGTTCGCGTACTGGCGGACCTTGATGGCCCCCTGCTCGGCAGTGATCAGCTCGTTGCCGTCGGGCGTGAACGTTCCGAAGTTCCACTTGTTGCTGCCGCCCTGCGCCGTCGCGGTGCCGACATCCACGAGCGTCGCGGCACCGTTGCCACCGTCGTAGGTGACGGCGAGCTTGGTCCCGTCGCGCGACAGCACGTGGCAGGCGACGCAGCGGCCGCTGGTCTGATTCGTGGTCATGTACTCCTCGGCGGGGAGGCCGGGCTTGCTCATGTCGTGGCGGAAGATGCCGTAGGCGCCGCCACCGCTCGAGGTTGCGGCCCAGTAGTAGACGCCGCCCTCCATCGGCTCGTTGGTCAGGTTCACGGCGCGCGGCGGCGCCGCGCCGACAGGACCCGGGTTCGCGGTGTTCGCGCCCCGAACCTGATACGTGACGGTCGTCTCGAGGCCCACGGCATCGAGCCACTCGTCGGCGGAGAACGCGGACCACGACGGTGTGGGACCAGCGGCGGCCATGCCATTGCCGCCAGGTACGTAGACGCGCACGTCGGTGAACTCGGTGTGAAGCGAGACCTCGAACACGTTGTTGCCGTGGCTATCGGTCCAGTGGGTCTCGAAGTCGCCGAGGTTGCGGGGCGCGATGATGTCGGGCGCCGGGTAGACCACCGTCGGCGCCAGTGCCGCGTCCTCGGTGCCGACGAAGAGATCTGGCGTGTTCGCCGGCAGCGACGGATCGACGCGGACGTCCTTGAGCCGCACGATGACCTGCGCGCTCGCCGTCTTGTCGGTGTACGAGCCGTAGACGAGCGTCTTGCCGGCGGTGCCGACCGCGAGGTCGTTGTTGGTGAACATGCCGAAGCTCTGTTCGACGAGGAACGCGGTCTCGCCCGTGACGTCCTTGATCTTGCCATCGGGGAACGTCAGCGTTGCCGTGTAGCCCTGATGCGCGTCGACACCGTTGACGATCAGCAGCTCGGCGGCCGGCGGATCGATCGTCAGGGTCGCGCGTGTCTCGTCGGCATCGTCGCCGCTGCCATGAGGTCCACACGCCGGCACCGCGCACACGAACAGGACTAGCAGCCCGATCCTCGTCATGCCCCGACTGTACGGCCGGGCCACGAGGGTGTCGATTCGGTCAGTTGTCCCCAGCTTGGAGACGATGTAGGTGTGCGGCTCAGAACCGGTAGGCGATGCGCGCAAACCCCATCAGCCCGGTCACGGTCGGATCGGGGGTCGTCGTCGTGATCTCGTTCATCGCGCCCGACACATCGGTGTGCGACAGGGTCTGCCTGCTCAGGAACAGGCTCCCCATCGCCATCCAGTCGCGGTTGATCCGGTAGAACAGATTTCCGCCGATCGACAGGATCGCGCCGGTCGAGGCTCCGAAGCACGTGTTCGGCTGATTCGGGCCGTTGCAGATGATGCCGGCTGCCGAGTCCTTCGTGGTCGCGTAGCTTAACTCGGCCTCCCACTCACCATGGCCGTTCGCGAGCTCGCGCGCCGCCGAGACCCGACCGGCGAACACCTCGCTGCGCTGGAACGCGACGTTGCCGAGGCCGATCGAGCGCGAGACGTCCAACCCGAGCCGGAGGCCCGCGATCGATCGGCGGTCGGTGATCGCGCCGTACAGGTCGATGCCCTTCGCCGCATCGAGCTTGAGCGTCATCATGCCGTTCGCCGTGTCGAGAGCGACCGCGGGCCGATAGCGATACGCACCCTGCACGCTGACCTCGAAGCGCTGCAACGGGCCGAGGCCGGCCGAGACGCCCGCCCGCGCCGCGTTCGTGGACAGGCGCCGGAAGTAGGTCTCGTTCTGCACGATCCCGGCGCCTGCCTGCATCGGATCGACCTGAGGCGTGTTGAGGAACGCGTTCGCCTGCACGTTCAGCGTGTCGACATCCACGCGGTTGAAGTTCGCCGTCACGCGCAGCCGCGGGCTGGGCTTGTAGTTGAGGCCGGCGGACAGGTTCGTGATCGCGGCGCCGACCGAGCTGACAAGATCGACGAGCGCGAAGTGATAGACATCGAGCGTGGCACCGCTGCGCAGGTAGCCCTGCGACGTGGCGAACACGCGCGGCGTCTCGCCGGCGAACGGAAACAGCGCCACGCCGCCGACGGAGCCGTAGGCGTTGATCGTGCGATACGCGCCGCCGAAGCCCGCGGCGCCGATGAGCTTGCCGGCCGAGGCGAGCTGGTCGGTCTTGAGCGGGACGTAGTCGGTGGTCACCGACCGCGAGCCCTTCACGGGATACAGCCCGCCGAAGCCGATCAACGTCAGCGTCCGCGAGCTCGCGTAGTCGATGCGCAGACCGTCGAACTTGACCGCGCCGAGATCGGCGATGAACTGGCGGCCGAAGAACACGTCGGTGCGCTTGCCGCTGTGGAACAGCCACAGCTCTCTCAGATCGTACTCGTTGCGCCCGTTGAAGCCCGACTGGATGTGGTTCGGATCGGTCGAGTTCGCCGGGTTAGCGCACCCCTTACACTCCTCGGGGCTGGGAACGACGCGGGCGCGCGCGTCGATGCGCGCATCCCAGCGCCCGCCGCTGAGGTGCCGGAAGTCGGTCTGCAGCCGGAGCTCGGTGTAGTAGCGATTGAATCGCGAGCTGTTGTCGCCCTGGTTCGTGCCGTACGAGCCACCGCGCTCGGTGAAGAACAGCGAGCTCGAGGCGATGCTGCCCTGAACGAGGGTGCCTTTCTCGGTCTTCGCCGTGTCGACCTTGTCGACAAAGAACCGGTCCTTCTCGAACAGGTTCTCCTTCTTCGCCGTACCGAGATCGTGCCCCGAGAGGTCCTGCTTGATCGGCGACTCGTCGTCGGACTTCGCCTTGGTCTTGTCCGTGACCTTGGCGCCGCCGCCCTCGTCCTCGTCGTCGGGCTGCTCCTCGTCGCCGCCCTCGTCGGAGCTCGCCTCGTCGTCATCCCCGCCCTTCTTCGCCTTGTCCTTCTTGCCCTCTCCGTCGTCGTCCTCTTCCTCGGCCTCGTCATCCTTGTTGTCGGCCTTGCCCTTCGCCCACGCGGCCTGCGGCAGGGCGAGGGCAACGGCCAGCGCGATCGCGAGCTGCCGCCTCAGCGACACACCGACTCCCGCGGGAATCCGGTCTGCGGCACCCACGCATTCGGGTTATGGCAGCCCGTCCCGGTGCACGTGCTGTAGCCGAGGTGCGTGCCGCCGTGCTTGATCCCATCGTCGATGTGGCAGCTCGCGCACTGCGGGCTCATCGCGGAGAAGTTGCCGTTGCGATGGCAATCGAAGCACGCGACCGTCCGATGTACGCCGGTCAGGTTGCAGCCGACCCGGCTGTGATCGAACTTCGCCGGCGCGAACGACCACTGGGTGTGGCACTCACCGCAGCGCGGCGACAGCGCGTTCGAGTGGATGTCGTCCTGGCGGTGGCAGTTGATGCACAGGTTTCCGGAGCCGGCGAGCGGCCGGTTGTCGCGATGGCAGCGCTCGCACGCGACGTTGTTGTGAGCACCCTTGAGCGAGAAGTCGCCCACGTCGTGCAGGGGCTTGATGTCCTCCCAGGTGCGCGTGGAGTGGCACTGCTCGCAACCGGTGCCGTACTGGCCCTTGTGGACCGCGGGCTCGGGGTGGCAGCCAAAGCAGCTCTTCGGGCGCGGCTTGAACGTCACCGACGGGTGGCAGTCGGTGCAGCGCACCTTCATGTGGCCGCCGTCGATCCGGAACGAGCTCATCGTGTTGTGGTTGAACGTGTTGTCGCCGGTCTCGACGTGGCACTTCTCGCACTGCTTGCCCAGGCGGCCCTTGTGCGCGTCGTCGTCCTCGTGACAGCCCTCGTCGGAGCAGCCGGTGTTCGCTTCGACGTACTGGCGCGTCGGGTGACAGGACTCGCACTTGTTGTCCTTGTGCGCGCCCTTGAGGATGAAGCTATCGACCTTGCCCTTGCTACCGGCCGGGAACGGCTCGTTGTGATCGAACCGCAGCGCGTCCCAGATGCCGGGGGAGTGACACGCCGTGCAGACCTTGCCGAGCGTGCCCTTGTGCAGCGAGTCCTCGTGGCACTTGGTGTTGGTGCTGCAGTCCGAGGGGATCTTGTCGAACGTGGTCTTGCTGCCCTTGCGACCGGTATGGCACTCGGCGCACGGCACGTCCTTGTGACCCTTGACGAGCGGGAACTTCGACGTGGGCCCGTGATAGACCTTCACCATCGCGGTCTCGTTCGTCTTCGGATTGCCCGGCTCGACGTGGCAGCCGCTGCCGCCGAAGCACTGACCGTTCGAGAACTTCCGATCGTGGGCGTTCTTGTGCTCGTGGCAGCCCATGCAGTCGATGGCCTTGCCGTTGACGAGGTTCTGGAGGTTCTCGAAGTCCGCCGGTCCCTTGCCGCGGTGGCACGACCGGCACGCGGCCGCCGCGTGCTTCGCCTCGAGCGCAAAGCCCGTGGCCGCGTGGCGGAACGCGGTGGGCTTCCACGCGGTGGTCGGGTGACACGTGCCGCACTTGGGCGGGGAGCCATAGGCCTTGAACCGATCCTGGTGCTTGTTGTCCTTCGCGTGGCACTGCTCGCACGCACCGATCGGCTTCGCGAGCCCGAGCGCCTTGGTGTGGCAGTCGTAGCACTTGAGCTTCTTGTGGGCGCCGAGGTCGAAGCGCGTGCGCTCCGAGTGATTGAAGAACGGCATGTCGGCGTTGTATTTCTGCGCGAACGATTTGAACGTCGGCGAGTGACACCACTCGCAGTCGCGCTGGCCGAACAGGTGGCCGTCGTGGATCGACTGGTGACAGCCCTGATTGCCGCAGCCATCGGGCTTCTGCGCCGGTAGGTTGAACACGGCCTTCGGGTGGCACTTGCTGCACGCGACGTCGGCGTGCGAGCCGAGGATCGGCATC
>JAYVLW010000482.1:0-6636 GCA_043759315.1 Myxococcales bacterium | reverse complement strand
GACATGCGAGGAGGCATCGCAAGATGGGGGCCACCGGCGGTGCGCCCGAGTTCCGCGCAGTTAGGCGTGCCAGCTCGTGAAGGGGAGTTCACGGCGGTCCTGGACCTGTGATGCAGCGACGCAGGATCCGATGGGGCGTCGACGGGGTAGCAGCGTGGCGCGAGGTCGTGGCTTCCTGGTGATGCACGCGGGCTTGATGCTGGGGAGCGCGGTGTCACGGTACGGACGACGACGAGGCGGGCGGCGATTCTCCTTTCCGGTTCCTGCCCTGATCGATCGACCGAAGCTGCCCAAACTTGAGGCCGCAACGTCAGTAGTGCGGCGGCTTCTCGTTCTGGGCACCGACGGGAACCTCACCGCCGGTGCGGATCGCTTGTCTCAGCTGCTCGACCTCGCGCTCGGTCGTCACGAGGCGGTCCCCGAGCTCGCGAACGTGGGCATCGAGCTCGCGGATGAGCCGCTCCTGGTACGCGAGCTTGATCTCGAGATCGAGGATCTGATCGGTGGGGTCACTCACGGGCCTCACCCTAGCCGAGATCCGCTAGCATGCGCGATCGATGAAGGTCCTCGTCGTCAACGTCGGCTCCACGTCGGTCAAGTACAACCTCTACGAGATGGATACGGAAGAGCGGCTCGCGGTGGGCCGCGCCGAGCGGATGGGCACGCCGGATGCCGTGCACATCCACGAGGACGGGCAGGTCAAGGTCGATGGCGGAAGTGTGGCGAGTGCGTTCGGCGCGATCCTCGCCCACCTGACCCGACCGGGTGGGCCGCTCCCGGATCCCGGTGCGCTCGGTGCCGTGGGCCATCGCGTCGTGCACGGTGGCGAGAAGCTGATCGCGCCGACACGCATCGATGACAGGACGCTCGCGGTGATCGACGAGTGCGCCGCGTTCGCGCCGCTTCACAACCCGGTCAACGCCGCCGGTATCCGCGCCGCACGCGAGGTGTTCCCCGACGTGCCGCACGTCGCCGTGTTCGACACCGCGTTCCACGCGCAGCTCCCACCGCACTCGTTCACGTACGCGGTGCCCACCGAGCTGTACACGAAGCGTGGCGTCCGCCGGTACGGGTTCCACGGACCGAGCCATCAGTTCATGGCGCTGTCCGCGGCGGAGCACCTCAAGACGGATCTCTCGCGGCTCAAGCTCGTGACCTGCCACCTCGGCGGCGGTGCGAGCGTGGCAGCGATCGATGGCGGCGTCTCGGTCGACACCTCGATGGGCATGACCCCTCTCGAGGGCCTCGTGATGGGCACGCGCTGCGGCGATCTCGATCCGGCGATCCCGCTCCTCCTCGCGCGCGACGGGATGAGCTTCGACAAGATCGACGTCCTGCTCAACCGCGAGTCCGGACTCGCCGGACTGTCTGGCCGCGGCGCCGACTTCCGCGACATCCAGAGCGCGGCGGAGGCGGGCGACGTGCGCGCCCGCCTCGCGGTCGACGTGTTCGTGCACCGGATCCGCAAGTACGTCGGCGCCTATGCGGCGGTGCTCGGCGGGGCCGACGCGATCGTGTTCACCGGCGGCATCGGCGAGAATGCTCCGGCCGTGCGAAGCCGGGTGTGCGAGGGCCTCGTCTACATGGGCGTCGCGCTCGACGAGGAACTGAACCGCACGGTGCGTCCGGCCGATCACGGCGGGATCGTCGAGGTCACGACCACGCGCTCGCCGACCAAGGTCCTCGTGGTGCGCACCGACGAGGAGCGCATGATCGCGCGCGAGGCGATGCGCTGCGTCTCCGGGGCGACGGGGGCGATCAAGAGCGTTCGTGCGCGCCCGATCCCGATCGGCGTCAGCGTGCGCCACGTCCACCTCAGCCGCGCCGACGCCGATGCGCTGTTCGGTGCTGGCTACGAGCTCACGAAGAAGCGTGATGTCACGCAGCCGGGCCAGTACGTCACGCGCGAGACCGTCGACGTGATCGGCCCGAAGGGCGAGCTGCGCAACGTGGCGATCATCGTCCCGCTGCGCAAACAGTCACAGGTCGAGCTCGCGAAGACCGATGCGTTCGTGCTCGGCGTCTCGCCGCCGCTGCGCGAGAGCGGCAAGCTCGAAGGCACGCCGGGCATCACGCTGCGCGGCCCCGCCGGCACCATCACCACACCGAGCGGCGTGATCCTGGCGCACCGCCACGTCCACATGAGTCCGGCGCAGGCGACCGACTACGGCGTCGCCGACAAGGACATGATCAAGGTCCGGGTGGAAGGTGATCGGGAGATGACGATGGGCGACGTGATCGTGCGCGTCAGCCCGGACTACACGCTCGACATGCACATCGACACGGACGAGGCGAACGCCGCCGGGCTCACCAACGATAGCGTCGTGGCGTTCGACGGGCTGCAGCGGTAGCGCCAATGCCGCTCAGTTAACGTACTCGTACTCGTACTCGTACTCGTACTCGCGTGAATCCGGCGGGAATCCTATGAGGGAGCGAGGAGCCTCTCGATGAGCTTTGTCAGCATCGAGACGATGCGAAGCAGCCACTCCTTGCCAGGCCGCAGTTCGAGCGCAGAGAGGTGATTTCGCGCCACGAGCACGTCGAGGCACGCTGCCGACTCGAGCGCGGACCCGCGAGCGATATCAAGGAAGCGCGCGCGGTCGTTCACGGATCGCTTGCCGTTGCCCTCCGCGATGTTCAACGCGATCGACGTACTCGCTTCGTCGAGATGTTTGAGCGCGCTCGGCTTGGTTGCACGGCCACGCGCCTCCGTCACCGTACCGACCCAAGCGATGAAGTCGATGGCGAGCCGATAGCAGTCGAGCTTCTCGTGATCGAACGTCGAGGCGGTCATCACGCCGGTATCGACGGCCGAACCCCGCGGTTGCTCAGAGAGATCGTCCCGAGTACGAGTACGAGTACGAGTACGAGCACGATTTCAACCACTTGCCGCTAACCGAGCGGCATTGGCGGTAGCCGCGCCCTTTGCGTGTCCACCGCCGTGTCTCCGAAGACGCGCCGGCCCGTAACTACTCGTGGCGCCAGCACTCTTGCGACGGCGCACCGGTTGCACCGATTCCCCGCATGCTTCGCCCCCTGCTCGCCGCACCGACCCACGCCTACCTGACCCGCATGATCGTCGCCGGCATCGGCTGTGCGCTGCTCGGGGCGGGGGCGCTGGTCGCGACGCGGCCGTCGGTCGAGCCGCAACAGCCCCCGGCGCCGATCGAGATCACCGAACCGGCGCCCGCGGCGATGTCGGTCTCCATCGCGGTGGCGCAGGAGCCGCCGCCCGCGGCGCTGTCGAAGCAGATCGCGCTGGTGTTCACCGCCGGCGGCGCGACGTACATGAAGCTCGCCAGCATCGGCGACGGCAAGACCGATGTGGTCATGCCGAAGCACGGCAAGGTGAAGCTGTCGAACCAGGACTGGATCGAGTCGGCGGTCGCGGGCGTCGAGCTTGGCAACGTGCCAGTCGCGCACCGCAGCTGGCTCGGCAAGCTGGTGACGGTCGATGGCGCGTGCACCGCGAAGGTGGTGGGCTTCGCCGTGGTGTCGCGGCTCGTCGGCGATCCGGGCTACGCAGGCATCGAAGGCGAGGAGGCGTGGAGCGCGACGAGCGCGATGGAGCAGGGCGCGAAGAGCCTCGCGGCAAAGCTCGACAATTGCGCGGGTGGCATGTACGCGCGCGATGCGGCGCAGCCCGCCATCGTGGTGCCGGTCGAGATCGACCAGCCGTCGCTCGTCCGCGCGGCGACGAAGGCGCTGCTCGGAACCCGAGACGCGAAGGCGGCGCAGGAGGAGTGGACCACCTCGCAGCAGGCGGGCCGCTGGTTCGAGAACGAGTACACCGAGACGACGGCGCACGTGCTTCGTCATCCGAAGACCGGCGTGACCTGGGTGTCGGTGCATCTCTACTACGGGGGTGGGTGCGGCCTGCCGAACATCAGCGTCTGGGGCCTGTATCGCGCGGATGCCAGTGAACGGCTGACACGGGTGGCGACGTCGCTCGGCGAGCTCACGAAGCTGGAGAAGCTCGTCGACGTGGATGGCGATGGCGAGCTCGAGGTGATCGGCCGCCCGTGGCTCGGCACCGAGCGCACCGTGCAGACGACAAACGGCGCGACCGTGCAGGACCTGACGCTCCCGTTCTACTCCTGCCCGTGCTGAGCGCTACGCTGTTGCCGTGCACGTCGATGTCCTGACCAGCGGGATCTGGCAGACCACCACCACCATCCTGTCGCAGGGCGGCTCGTGCGTCGTTGTCGATCCCGCGTACTTTCCGCGCGAGCTGGATGCCATCACGGCGCGGGTCGCAGAGCTCGGCCGCGCCGACGCGGTGGTGTTCACGCACGGCCACTGGGACCACGTGATGGGCCACACCGCCCTTCCCGACGTGCCGGTGTGGCTGCACCGCGGGCTCGCCGAGGCGATCGCGGGAGGCGATCCACGGGCGGCGCGCTACCTCGAGGATGCACGCGAGTTCGACTCGCGATGGTACGTGCCACGGCCGGCTGGGCATCGCTGGCCGACCACGCTGTGTGGCCTCGGCGATGGCGAGCGCGTCTCGCTCGGCGGCATCGAGGTCCGTGCGCTCGATCTGCCGGGTCACAGCCCCGATGGCCTCGGCCTGGTGGCCGAGGACGTGCTCCTCGTGGGCGACTACCTGTCGCCGTGCGAGATCCCGTTCATCGACGACGCGGCCGCGTACCGGCGCACGCTGCTGCGCTTGATCGATCTGCTCGCGCGCGACCTGCGCGAGGTCATCCCGGGGCACGGGCCGCGGCTGACCGCCGCCGAGGCGCTCGTGATCGCGCGCGCGGATCTCGCGTACATCGAGCGCGTGATCGCGGCCGGCGAGCGCCGCGATATCGAGGGCGCCCGGGCGATCGACCTGCCGCGCGCGGAGACCGTCACCGGAATGCGCGACCACCATCGCGACAACTGCGCGAAGGTCGGCATCGCGTTGCGCTAGACCATGCGTGCTTCGGGGATCGGCGTCGCCTCGCCGAGCGCGCGCGGCTCCTTGAGCGCGTCGACCAGGTACCCGCCGGCGGCGAACAGCATCAGGCTCGATGCGCCGAGCGAGACCTGCGCGCCCCACATCCCGTCGGGATCGAAGGCGAGGATGGCGCTCCATCCCGCGGCCACCATGGCGTGCACGAAGCAGCCGATCGCGATGGCGCGCTCGCGCCAGTCGACCTTCAGCGTCTGCCTCACGAGGAGGACGAGGACCGCGAGCAGGGTGATCCCGGCGATCACGCCGGCGAGCCCGTCGATCTGGCCGAGCGCGATCGCTCCGAACGTGAACAGCGACGCGAGGTAGAGGGTCTGCATCGCGACGAACAGGGTCTTGCGCGTGCGGCGAACCGTGGCGAAGCCGATCACCGCGACGAGGATGCCGCCGAGGTACACGCCATAGGTCGGCGGGAACTGGATCGGCATCACCGGATCGCCGCACACCCGAAGCGTGGGCAGGAACAGGCACGCGAACAGCATCCAGCCCGAGATGCCGAGGAGTCCACGCCTGCGCACGGGTTCGCTCATGCGATCAATCTACCAACCCGCCGGTGGCAATGCTCGGCATCGAGCGACGGCGCGTCATCCGCCCGCTTCAACGAGCGCCGCGCGCATGCGGTGCGCGGTTCGCCGGTCGCCACGGGCTTCGGCCGACGCGAGAAGATCGGGCAGCGCCGCGAGCAGTCGGCTCTGGCGCCAGGCGAGCCGCGTCACCATCTCGATCAACGCATCGGACTCCTCCTGGAGCGCCCACAGGAACATGCCGGCGATCTCGCGGGTGTCGTGGTTGGCGAGGTAGCGGTACAAGTCACGCCGGACCTGGTCGTGGTGCGCGTCGGCGTTCGCGGGATCCTGGAGCGCGGTGATCAGGCGGCCGAAGTCGCGGGTGTTCGCCGTGACGGCAGCGGAGATCGAAGCGCGGCGCTGCAGGGCCGTGCCGGTCGTGTAGGGCCGGCCTGGGTCACGCATGGGCGGTGCGGTCGGCGTGGCCCGCGCCCTCGCCGCCGTCGGGATCCGCTGGTGTTCGCCGGCCCGGGGTAGGCGCAGGCGCGCGAGATCGTGGAACGCCTCGCCGAAGCCAGGGCCGGCCTCGGGGGCGTAGAGGTGGAGCGGAAGCCATTCGAGATCGCCGTCGCCACCGGGGGCCACCTCGAAGCGCTGGCCGTCGATCGCGACGACAAATGCGGGGAGGGTGGCGAACTGGGGGGAGACCTCGACGAGCGCCAGCATCAGGTCGCGCTCCGTGGTCCACAGGTACGGGAGCTCGATCAGGCCGTCGCCGAGATCGTAGACCGGATCGATCGCGCCAGCCGCCTGCAGCCGGTGAATCACGGCCCCCACCTCCCCGCGGACGGTCGCCTGCGGGCGGATCGCGCCGACCGGCGGCACGAGCCGCTCGCTGGCGCGCGAATCGACGAGCGCCACCGTGCGCACGAGTCCATCGTTGGCGATCACCAGATAGCGCGCCAGGTCGTCGTCCTCGCACGCGAGCGCGAGCTTGACGCCGGTGATCCGCGCCATCTCGCGGGCCAGCTCGACCCGGTCCCGCGCGGAGAGATCGGTGTCGTTCGTCGTGGTGGCGGCGAACAGCCGTCGAGCCCCCGCGCGAGCGGACGCCGCGACCCCATCGAGGTCGAGATGCGATCCGAGCACCTGATCGGAGACCGGCACGCGCCG